>JACQFA010000096.1 GCA_016200255.1 Nitrospirota bacterium
CGGATTGGGAATCCGCAACCCTTACAACATTCAGATCATCCGGGAGACGGTCAAGGTCCCGGTGATCGTGGACGCCGGCGTCGGGACGGCGTCCGATGCGGCGATCGCGATGGAAATGGGATGCGACGGGGTCCTGATGAACACCGCCATTGCGGGCGCTCAGGATCCGATCTCAATGGCTGAGGCGATGCAATACGCCGTCCGGGCCGGCCGAATGGCCTATAAGGCGGGCCGGATTCCCAGAAAGTTGTATGCAAATGCCAGCAGTCCGGTTGAGGGAATGATTGAATAGTGGGGATGATTGACCCAGCAAGCAAGGCAAGCCCCTCCAAGATCGATTTTGATCTTATTCTTGTCACGGACCGGCATCAGACCGCCAGCCGGCCGCTGGATGCGGTTGCGAGAGAGGCATTGTCGGGCGGGGTCCGAGCGGTCCAACTGCGGGAGAAAGACCTGCCGGCGCGTGAACTGCTTCGCTGGGCCGAGACGTTGCGGTCGCTCACGCGCGAGTTCGGCGCCCGGCTTTTGATCAATGATCAAGTGGACGTTTGCATGACGGTTGGGGCCGACGGAGTGCATCTCCGGGCCGACAGCCTTCCGATTCCGGCGGTCCGGAGGATTTTGGGTCCGGAGCGTCTCATCGGCCAGTCCGTCCACAGCGCGTCGGAAGCGCTCGAGGCGCAACGGGCCGGCGCCGATTTTATCGTACTGGGACCGGTCTACGATACTCCCTCCAAGCGGGCGATGGGAAAGCCGCTGGGATTGTCCGGGATCCGGTCCTCAAGCGTTCAGATTGCGATACCGGTTTTCGCGATCGGGGGAATCCGATCGGATCGGATCCAGGACGTCATTCGAAGCGGTGCGTATGGCGTTGCGGTGATCACGGCCATTCTCCAGGCTCCGAATTCCCGCGAAGCGGCCGAGGTCCTGCTGCGGGAAATAAAAAAAGAACGGTCCGCAGCGACGATCACGCCGGTTTGACGCCATTCGGGGGAGGGCTATTGACCGTGGTTGCGTTCGGTGATAGAATGAAAACCGAAGAGCCCGCTTCGTCGAGATAAGACGTTCTCCTTTTCTTGCGATCGATTCAGGAGATGCGATGGGGGAGAACAAGAGAGGCTCTGGAAGATTTCACTCCTTACGCAATACCGTGAAGCGACTCACGGACCGGCTGTCGGAGAACGAACCTGCCATGAACAAGCAAATGGAAGAATACGAGCGAGAGCTCGATAAGTTGCACGTCCAGATCCGGTCGATGGAAGAAGAACTGCGCCAATTGCGTGTCTCCCGGTCGCAGCTCGAACAATCCCACAAACAGAATGAGAAATTAGCCGCGACGTTGCACGAAGCCAAGTCCCAGATTGAGGCCTTGCGGGCGGAGGTGGAGAAATTGACGGCGCCGCCATCCAGCTACGGCATCTTCTCCAGCGCCAACGAGGACGGCACCGTCAATGTGTATGTCTCCGGCCGTAAGATGAAGGTCAGTCTCCATCCCACGATTAAAACCAAGGATCTCCGGAAGGGTCAAGAGCTGGTGCTCAACGAAGCCCTGAACGTGGTCGAAGTCAAGGGATTTGAAGGTCAGGGCGAGGTCGTGCGTTTGAAGGATCTCATCGACAACAAGCGGGCCGTCGTAACACTGCATGCGGATGAGGAACGCGTCGGGGAGTTGGCCGAGCCGCTTCTCCGTGAGAAGCTCAGCGTCGGGGATAATCTGTTGCTGGATGCGCGATCCGGTTATTTGCTTGAAAAACTTCCCAAGTCGGAAGTGGAAGAACTGGTTCTGGAAGAGGTGCCGGATGTCGGCTATGAAAATATCGGCGGTCTGGAAGATCAGATCGAAACGATCAAGGATGCCGTCGAGTTGCCGTTTCTGCACCCGGACCTCTTCGCTCAGCATAAGCTGCTTCCTCCAAAAGGGATTCTCTTGTACGGACCTCCCGGCTGCTGAAAGACCTTGATCGCCAAAGCGGTGGCCAACTCGATTGCGAAGAAGCTGGCCCATCTAACCGGGAAGGAAGTCCGCAGCTTCTTCCTTCATGTCAAGGGGCCGGAGCTTCTCAATAAATATGTCGGAGAAAGCGAACGCCAGATCCGTGAAGTCTTTCAAAAAGCCAAAGAGAAGGCGGAAGAAGGGATGCCGGTGATCGTCTTCTTTGACGAAATGGATGCACTGTTTCGGACGAGGGGAACCGGGATCTCATCCGACATCGAGTCCACCATTGTTCCCCAGTTTCTCTCCGAAATTGACGGTGTGGAACGGCTCCGAAACGTGATCGTGATCGGCGCCAGCAACCGTCAGGACTTGATTGATCCGGCGATCCTCCGGCCCGGCAGGCTGGATGTCAAGATCCGCATTGATCGTCCCGACAAGCGGGCCGCCAAAGCAATCTTCTCAAAATATCTCTTGCTGGATCTGCCGTACGATTCGGATGAGCTGGCGAAGGACGGCGGCCACGCGGCGGCCATGGTGGAACGGTTGACGGAACAAGCCGTGGAACAGATGTACAGCCAAAGCGAAGAGAACAAATTCCTGGAGGTGACCTACGCCAACGGTGAAAAAGAAATGCTCTACTTCAAAGATTTCGTCAGCGGGGCATTGATCGAAGGCGTGGTGGCCCGAGCCAAAAAATATGCCATCAAACGCACGATTTCGACCGGCCAGAAAGGAATCCGGGGTGAAGATCTTCTTCGCGGGTTGCGGGATGAATTCAGGGAGCATGAAGATCTGCCCAATACCACGCAGCCGGATGACTGGGCCAAGATTGCCGGAAAGAAGGGCGAAAAGATCGTCCATGTTCGGACGATGGGAGCCAAAACGACCGACCCGAGACAGATCGAGACGATCTCCACGGGACACTACCTCTAATCGGTTCTGCCGGCATACGGTATGATCAAACGCATCCTCGGGACAGAAACAGAATTCGGTATTGCGGCCCGCAATCCGGAGGCGCTGGATCCGGTTTCCACTTCTCTCCTGCTGATTAATCAATATCCTTACCTCCCTTCTACTCGGGTGCTGTGGGACTACGAACATGAGAATCCCTTGCTGGATGTCCGGGGGTTTGAGGTCGAGGGTGAACGGGAACGGCCGGGCCCGGAATATAACCGCTTACTGAATAAAGTGCTGGCCAACGGCGGCCGCCTTTATGTGGATGGAGCCCATCCGGAGTATTCCACACCCGAATGCACCAATCCCCGTGATGTGGTGCTTTATGAAAAGGCGGGAGACCGCATCCTTCGCCAATGTTGCGAGCGGGCCGCCCGCATGAAAGAACCGAGTCACCTGGTTCTCTATCGCAACAACACCGATGGTAAGGGGAATAGTTACGGGTATCACGAGAATTATCTCGTCGACCGGGCGGTTCCGTTCGAGACGCTGATGAAGTATTTGATCCCCTTCTTCGTGACACGGCAGATTTATGCCGGATCCGGAAAGGTCGGCGCTGAGAATCGAATGCCGCCGGTGCCGTACCAGATCTCCCAACGGGCCGACTTTTTCGAGACCCTGGTGGATCTCAACACGATGGTCAAGCGGCCGATCATCAACACACGGGACGAGCCCCATGCCGATTCGGCCAAATACCGCCGCTTGCACGTCATCGTCGGGGATGCGAATATGGCGGAATACTCCACCTATCTTAAAGTCGGGGTCATGGCGATTGTACTGATGATGATCGAGGAGAAGGGGCCGCTGCCGGAGATCGAGCTGGAAGATCCGGTTCGCTCCATCAAAGAGGTCTCCAGGGATATCGGTTTAAAATCGCCGATCCGTTTGTCGGACGGGCGAAAATACACGGCAATAGAGATTCAGCGGCTCTATCTCGAAGCGTCGCATCGTTTCTTCGAGCAGTCCGGGGGGGATAAAGGGACTCGGGACGTTCTAAAGAAGTGGGGGAGCGTCCTTGACCGGCTTGAACAAGATCCCATGCAGCTCTCGCGAGAGCTGGATTGGGTGATCAAACTGGAACTGATCCGGTCGTACGTGGAGAAGAAAAGATGCGGATGGGACGATCCGCGTCTCGCAATGATGGACCTTCAATACCACGACCTTCGAGCGGAAAAGGGCCTGTACGCCGCGCTGGAAAAGGACAACTATGTGGAGCGTATTGCCACAGACCGGGAGATCGAAGCGGCCGAGCAGAACCCTCCGACCGACACGCGGGCCTATTTTCGTGGGACCTGTCTGAAAAAATTTCCCAAGGAAGTATACGCGGCCAGTTGGAGTTCGATTCTGTTTGATATCGGCAACACGACCATCAAGAAGGTACCCTTGATGGAACCGTTAAGGGGAACTCAAAGCCTGACCGGGTCTTTGCTGGAGTCGGCCCGTTCCATCGAAGAGGTCTTGAGCCGCCTGAGTATGTAAGTAAAATACTAATTAAGGGGGGTGAAAAGCCTTGTCCAAGCAGGAACATAAAACAGACCGAAAAAAAGAGGCCGGGAAGAAGGAAGAAGAGGCTGGCGCCAGCCCGAAGGGCGCGGAGAAGGGCAAGAAAATAAAGGAAGACCTAGATAAGCTCATGGATAAGATCGATGATGTCCTTGAGGAGAATGCCGAGGAATTTGTCAAAAATTATGTCCAGAAGGGCGGGGAATAACCTTGGATTTTAAATTGAAAGGTCCGTTTCAAGATCCCGGATCCAGTTTTTATGACTGGTTGTCGGCGCATCATCCGGATGCTCTGCCGGGCGTTCGCATACGCGCGGAGGAAAATGGGAACGAGAGCCTCCGGTCCTCGATGATTTCTCATGGAACGACCGTTCTGGCCATGAAATACGGGGATGGAGTGATCATCGCCGGTGATCGGATGGCCACCGAGGGGTATCAAGTGTCTGCCCGTAGGATCGAAAAAGTCTACAAGGTGGACGAGCATTCGGCCATTGCCATTGCCGGCGCGGCCGGGCCGTGTATCGAGATGGCCAGGCTGTTCCAGACCGAATTGGAACATTATGAAAAATTGGAAGGCTCTGAATTATCAACCGATGGGAAGGCCAACAAACTGTCCCAGATGGTCAAAGGCAATCTCCCCATGGCCTTTCAGGGATTGGTGGTCATACCCATTTTTGTCGGATACGATCTAAAACGAAACGAAGGCCGAATTTTTAAATACGACATCACCGGAGGACGGTATGAAGAGGCCGATTATTTCTCGACCGGGTCCGGCGGGAAGGACGCGCGCACGACGATGAAAAAAATGTACCAACCGGGCCTGAACGAGACCGACGCCGTCCGGACGGCCCTCGAGGCGCTCTACGATGCGGCCGAGGAAGATATCGGAACGGGCGGGCCGGACCTCATTCGGGGGATCTATCCAACTGTAAAAACGGTAACGGCCAAAGGGGTGATCGATATTGAGGAAAACCAGATTCGCCAGAACGTCGAGCGTTTAATCGAGACCCGGAAACGAGGGACCTGATATGGCTTTTCCGTATTATGTTTCGCCCGAACAGATGATGCAGGACAAGGCGGAGTATGCCAAGAAAGGTATCGCCAAGGGCCGCTCGATCATTGCGATGCAATACCAGGACGGGGTTTTAATGGTGGCTGACAACCCCAGCGTGTCCCTCAACAAAATCTCTGAAATTTATGACACTATCGCGTTTCTGGGCGCGGGAAAGTACAGCGAGTTTGAAAATCTGCGAAAGGCGGGCATCCGGCATGCCGATCTGAAAGGCTATATGTACAGTCGGGAGGATGTCACGGCCAAATCGCTGGCGAATGCCTATTCACAGGCTCTGGGTACAACCTTCAGCCAGGAAGTTAAACCCCTGGAAGTCGAGATCGCCGTCGTTGCCGTTGACGAGACGGGCCCGGCCGGCGAGATCTATCGCATCTCATTTGATGGCAGCATAACCGATGAGCGGGGTTTTACGGTGATCGGGGGACGGTCCGAAGCTATCATACTATTCCTGAAGGACCGTTACAAAGGAGGTCTTCCTCTTTCGAATACCCTGAAGCTGTGCAAGGAGGCCATGGAAAATGTTTCGGGCCAGAATCTGACCGTTCCGACCATGGAAGTGGCGGTGTTGGACCGGAACCGTCAGGGCCGAAAGTTCCGGCGTCTGACAGCCGATGAAATCACGGAGCTGGTCAATCAGCGGTAACGCGGTGCCCCAACGATGAAACAACGCATCTTCGGACTGGAAAATGAATACGGTTTGATTTTTTCGCCGAACGGCAAGGTCTATCTCCCGGTCGAAAAGGTCCTCGGCTATATTTTTGAAGGGCTCATTCCGAACAGCTGGCCGTCGAACGCATTTCTGATCAACGGGGCCCGGTTTTATCAAGATACCGGATGCCATCCCGAATATTCAACGCCCGAATGCGATAACATTCTTGACCTGGTGACCCACGATAAGGCGGGGGAACGCTTGGTGGAAGGGTGCCTGCCTCTGGCCGAGGAACGGCTTAAGGAAGAGGGCCTCAACGGTGAGATCTATATTTTTAAAAACAACACCGACTCGATGGGCAATACCTACGGCTGCCATGAGAATTATCTGATGAAGCGGGATGTGGATTTCTGGAAGGTGACGGAGCAGTTGATCCCGTTCTTTGTGACCCGTCAGATCTATACCGGCGCGGGCAAGCTCCTGAAGCTTTCCGGCAAGACGCATTATTTCATGTCTCAGCGGGCCCAGCATATCCATGAGAAAACCTCCTCGTCCACGACCTCATCCCGAAGCATCATCAACACGCGGGACGAGCCTCATGCGGATGCCGAAAAGTACCGTCGGCTCCACATCATCGTCGGAGATTCGAACATGTCCGAGTTTACGACGCTGATGAAGGTAGGGGTCACCGCCGTTGTTCTGTCGATGATCGAGGAGGGCTACACCGTTCCCAATATCGAACTGGAAGATCCCGTGAAGGCGATCCGGGAAATCTCAAGGGATACCACTCTCAAGCGGCGGGTGAAACTGGAAGACGGACGGGAACTGACCGCGATCGAAATCCAGCGGGTCTATCTGGAAAAAGTGTACGAGTATCTGGCCTCCACCACCGTGGATTCCATCACCGAGGATATCGTCGGAAAATGGGAAAACATCCTGAATAAATTGGAAGAGGACCCGATGCAGTTGTCCCGCCAGATCGACTGGGTGACGAAGAAGGATCTGATGATTTCCTACATGGAGAAAAAAGATTGCGGATGGGACGATCCTCGGATTCTGCTGATGGACCTTCAGTATCATGACGTGAGTCGGTCCCGGGGGTTGTACTACGTCCTGGAGAAGATGGATATGGTTGAAAAGGTGGTGGAGGAAGAAGACATTCAGATGGCGATGAATGAGCCGCCCCAGACCACCCGGGCCAAAATCCGAGGTGATTTCATCAGGTTCGCCCGGGAAAAAAATCGTTCTTATACGGTCGATTGGACCTATCTTAAACTCAACGGCTACTGGGAAGAGACGATCCTTTGCATGGATCCGTTCAGTTCGTCCGATAGGAGGGTTGAGGAATTAATCGCTGCCGCCGCGGGTCACAGATTTTCCAGATAACCGTTCGGTTATTTCTTCTGCGCAGCCTCCTCCTGCTTCTCGGAGGACTGGCGCTGTTCCTTCCCACCGATGCCTTTTCCCAATCGTCAACGAAAACGAGTCCGGTCTCTCCGATCCGCATCAAGCAGGGGGACGTGGTCTATTTCTCCATCCGGGCCGGAAACGGGGCCACGACCGTACAGGGAAAACTCCACGGTCGGACCATTCCTTTTTTTAAGACGGACAAACCGGAGGAGTTCGGCGCGCTGATCGGAGTTGATCTTGCGGATCCACCTTCCAAGGAGGATCTGCTGGTGGAGGTTTCCACGGCCACCGGCCCGGTGAAACGCCGTCATTATGCCGTTGTTGTGCTCCCAGTTCATTTCGCGACACAGGAATTGACCGTTCCAAAAAACTACGTGGACCTGGATGAAGAAACGGCCAAGAGGGCTGAAGAGGAACAGGAAAAGATTTTACAATCCCTCAACAAAGTGACGGATCAGCGCTTCTGGGAAGGCCGGTTCATCATGCCGGTAGAGGGCAAGATCAGCGGGAGTTTCGGCCGCAAACGGATTATAAACGGTGAACCCCGATCCCCTCACAGCGGTGAAGATATCAACGCGCCCAAAGGGACGGACGTCCATGCGATGAACGAAGGCGTCGTTGCGCTGGTGGGAAATTTCTTCTTTAGCGGAAGGAGCGTGATTTTGGATCACGGCCTCGGACTTTACAGCATGTATTTCCATCTGGATGAGGTGGATGTGGCGGAAGGTGATAAGGTCCCAAAAGGAGCGATCGTGGGCAAGGTCGGGGCCACCGGTCGTGCGACCGGGCCGCACCTCCATTGGGGAGCTCGTATCAACGGCGCCCGCGTCAATCCCCTGTCCATGCTGAATATCGAATGAGGGTCTCGCCTTGAAGGTGGCTTTAACCATCGCCGGTTCGGACCCGACGGGCGGCGCCGGCGTTCAGGCCGACCTGAGGACATTTTCAAAATTCAATGTCCACGGAACGGCCGTGATCGCTTCCCTCACGATTCAAAGCACCCTGGGGATTCAGGAGGTGGTGAAGATTCCCCCCCATCTGCTTCGAAAGCAGATCACGACGCTCCTGGACGATGTGACGATCCATGCCGTGAAGACCGGAATGCTTTTGGACGGCGAGACCATCGAGATCGTGGGCGAGCTTCTGAAAAAATATCGTCTCGCCCGATACGTTTTAGACCCGATCATCCGGTCTTCAACCGGCTATCCCATCCTCAAAAAGGACGATATCGAGCTGTTGAAGAAAACGTTGCTGCCGCAGGCTTTGCTGGTCACTCCGAATCTCAAAGAGGCCGAGGCGTTGACCGGACTATCGGTTCGAACCGAAAAGGAGATGGAGCGCGCGGCGATCGAGATCCATGCGCTGGGGCCACGATACGTTCTGGTGAAAGGGGGGCACCTGGAAGGCGATACCGCCCTTGATCTGCTGGTGGGAGGTTCCAAAATCCAACGGTTTCGAAAACCCCGGGTGCACGACCGGCGCCTCCATGGCGCCGGATGTGTCTTCTCGGCCGCAATCACGGCCGGACTGGCGGCCGGGCTGAATGTTGAACAGGCAGTTCGAAAAGCCAAAGGCTTTGTGCATCAGGCGATTCAATCCGCCGTGTCGGTCGGGAGGGGCCGCCAACTGCTTAATTTAACATTGGATTGAGAAAACGGCGTTTCCCCTATCTGTGCTATAGTTAATATGAGGTGTGAACCATGTCCAAACCGGTTCCGGATCATCATCCTTTGCGAAAATTGTTCGCCGATCTGACGGAGCGGACCTTCCTTCAGAAATTGCACTGGTCCGATCTCAATGTGGTCGGCTACGTATCCAACCTGCTGATTGATTTTACCGATATCGATCAGCTGTGCCGGATACGGAACAACCGAGGGAAGCGTCTGGATGAGGTGGCCGGAATGCTCTTGGAGGCGGATTTGCTGTTAAATGCCCGTTCCTTTGACCGCGAACGTGAGGTTCATCGGCATATCGGCGACTTTACGTTGTTCATGGTGGGGGTCTTTCCGGAATATCTAAAGCGGATCAAGCTCCATCAGTGGATCCATCACCCGGATTTTCTGGTCGATTACATCAAGGTTGGAAAACATTCTTATCAGAACGTGTCCGAGTTCGATTACGGTGAGTTCAAACAACACGCACCGCTTTTCCGGAAGCTCTCGGATAATTTTGAGCTGTGCGTCATCGGCCTGGGATATGTCAAGGATGCCCTGAACGATCTTTCCAATTCGGAATATCAACAGGTCAAAAGGATTTTACTGAACTGAAATAGCGGGAAACGTCGTTCGCTTCACGGCCGATCGGGATTTTATCGGGAAGACGAGATCATCGGTAAACACCATCGCACGGGACCGCGATGGTGTCTTTTTTTATCGGTGAAAAAAGAAGCGAGGCCATTCGTGGAAAGGCGACAGAAGAGCCATTTGACGGTCCGAATCTATTATGAAGACACCGACTGCGGCGGCGTGGTTTATTACGCCAACTACTTGCGATATTTTGAGCGGGCTCGAACCGAGTATCTCCGGGAGCGGGGAGCCGATCTCGGCTCCTGGGCTGAACAGGGGATCTATTTTGTGGTGTCCCGCGTCGAGATCGATTACAAGGCCCCGGCCCGTTATTCGGATCTCCTAGAGATTGAAACGGCCGTGACCGGTTTGTCAAAGGCCAGCATTACATTCTCGCACTCCGTCCGGGATCAGAACGGCCAGCTGATTGCCGATTCAATCGTGATCCTGGTCTGTGTCTCGGGCGGCCGCCCCCGGCGGATACCGGAAGAGATCATTGTCGTTCTCTGACTCTTGTCTTACTTGGCTAAAATACAGGCCGCCCAATGGGCGGGCCGGATCTGGATGAGAGGAGGATCTTCTTTCAAACAGTCCGGGATTCGTTTAGGACATCTTGAATAGAATCGACATCCGGGAGGAAGATTGACCGGGCTTGGAAGATCGCCCTCCAGGAGAATCCGGTTGCGTTTGATATTCGGATCCGGAATCGGGATCGCGGCCAGAAGGGCTTCGGTGTATGGATGAAGCGGCTGGTGGTACAGGTCCGGAGCCGGCCCCGCCTCAACGATACGTCCCAGATACATGACGGCCACGCGGTCGCTGATGTGCCGGACCACGTTTAAGTCATGCGCAATAAAGATCATGGAGAGCGCATATTCTTCCTGAATGTCCTGGAGCAGGTTGATGACCTGGGCCTGGATCGAGACATCCAACGAGGAAACCGGTTCATCGGCTACGATCAATTTCGGGTTCAGAGCGAGGGCCCGGGCCACGCCGATTCGCTGGCGCTGACCGCCGCTGAATTCATGCGGATAACGGTTCACGACGTCCGGATCCAGCCCGACTTTTTCGAGCAGCTGTCGAACGCGGTCACGGCGTTCTTTCCGTGTTCCGATCCGGTGAATGATCAGCGGTTCCTCCAGCGTGGTCCCGATCGTCATCCGGGGGTTGAGGGAGGCATAGGGGTCCTGGAATATAATCTGCATTTCGCGGCGCAGTTCACGCAACCGGCGGGCATCGGCCTTAAAAATATTTTCGCCCATGAAACGGATTTCACCCGCCGTCGGTTTGAGCAGTCTTAAAATCAGCCGGCCGGTGGTTGATTTTCCACAGCCGGACTCGCCCACCAGCCCCAAGATCTCGCCTTTTTTCAAGTCGAAACTGACGCCGTCCACGGCATGAACTCGGAGGTTTTTTTGTCCGAACAGGCCGTCGCGGACCGGAAAATATTTTTTGAGATTATGGACCGAGAGCAGGGTGGTTTCAGCCGATTCGTCCCGGGTCGAGTCGGACCGTGTCAGGGTCCCGGCGTCCATCATGACGTTTCTCCGAATGCGACCCAGCACCGCACCCGGTGGCCCGGCCGGATTTCTTTCAACGGAGGTTCTTCTTGGCTGCAGCGGGGGATGGCGACGCCGCAACGCGGGGTGAATCTGCAGCCGTGCATATTTTCGGTCATCTTGGGAACGGTACCGGGGATCGCTTTCAGCCGTTCCCTTCTTCCTCCGGATGTATCGAAACGGGGGAGCGATGCCAGAAGACCTTGCGTATAGGGATGCAAGGGATGAGCGAACAGTTCATCGGTGCCGGCTTCCTCGACGATGCGTCCGGCATACATAATGGCCACGTCATGGGCCACCTCGGCGATCACGCCGAGGTCGTGTGAGATCAGAACGAGGGACATGCCGAGCCGTTTGCGAAGTTCCTCCAGAAGCACCAGGATCTGGGCCTGAATGGTGACGTCCAGGGCGGTGGTCGGTTCATCCGCCAAGACGATTTCTGGATTGCAGGAGATCGCCATTGCGATCATGACCCGTTGCCGCATTCCGCCGCTCAGTTGGTGCGGATAGTCGTCGACCCGCCGATCGGCCGAAGGGATTCCAACCAGGTCGAGCAGTTCGATCGTGCGGGTCCGGGCATCTTTCCGGCTCATTTTCAGATGAAGGCGAAGCATTTCCGAGATTTGATTGCCAATCGTAAAAACCGGATTGAGCGAGGTCATCGGTTCTTGAAAGATCATTGCGATCCGCTTGCCACGGATCTTTTGCATCTCGTTTTCTTTCAGGGTCAAAAGATCAAGGCCGTTGAACACTACCTCACCCGAGATGATTTTTCCCGGCGGCTGCGGGATGAGGCGCATGACCGAGAGGGCCGTGACCGATTTGCCGGAGCCGGATTCGCCCACTACGCCCAAGACTGTTCCCGATCGGACCGTCAGATCGATTCCATCCACGGCCCGGACCACGCCCTCGGCGGTATGAAATTGTGTTTTAAGATTTTTAATGCTGAGAACGGCCGGGTTCACGGTTCCCCCAGGTGAACGCAAGGGCTACGGCTTCTTGGCCAAGTTGAGATAGGTCTGAACGGCGCGGTTGGCGGGATCGATCTTTTGCGCGGTTTTCCATTCCTGTATGGCCAGGTCCCGTCGGCCCTGGGCGTAATAGGTAATGCCGAGGTGAATGTAGGCCGGGACATATTTGGGACCGGACTTTTTGGCTTTGGTAAAGGCCCCAACGGCCTGATCGAGATCCCCTTTTTCCCGCAGGGTCGTGCCGATCTTGGTGAGAATATCCACAAAATTAGGCCGGAGCGCGACGGCCTTTTGATATTCGTCGAGGGCTTGATCGTATCGGCCCAGGTCATAATAGGCATCACCCAGTTTGCCGTGTTCGTTCGCGAGTTTCCCCTGGATAAAAGGGTCCAACGAGGCAGGTTCGGAGCGGACCACTTTTGCGGCCTGGGTGAAGATCCGTTCGGCTTCCGTGAAGTTTCGAAGTTCGTTGTAGGTTACGACCAGATTGAGGGAGGCATCCGTGTATTTTGGGTTCAGGGCCAGGGCTTTTTCAAAATATTTCGCGGCGAGCTCATACTGACCTTTCTGGACAGAGATCAGTCCCAGTCGATTAAAAACATCTGCGTATCCTCTCGTATTTCGGTCCAGAAGCTTTAAAAATAGGCGTTCCGCTTCATCGAACCGATGATCGTCGAAACTTTCCTGGGCGGCGCGATAAACTTTTTCGAATTCGGGATCCGTGGCCATCGTGCGTCCACTATAAAAGAAAAGCGCCGTGCTGTCAACTGTCACCGCTTGTCATGGCTCCGTTCTTTCCGTCTGATTATTGTCTTGATTGTCCTCCCTTCATTCGGTAGAGTGACGATCATGAAAATTGTTAAGGCGGAGTTTGTCAAGAGCTGTGTCGAGCTTTCGGATTGTCCGAAGGACGACCTCCCGGAGATCGCGGTCGTGGGCCGTTCCAATGTCGGAAAATCGTCGCTGTTGAATTGTCTGCTGCAACGAAAAGGTCTGGCGAAGACCAGCAGCACGCCCGGGAAAACTCGACTGATCAACTTTTTTAGGGTTGCGCTGGGCCTGAACCCGCCATTAACTTTTTATATCGTGGATCTGCCGGGATATGGTTATGCCAAAGCATCGATGACGCAACGCGAGGAATGGGGAGGCATGGTTGAGGATTTTCTTGCCCATCGCCCCTCGCTTCGCGGCCTGGTGGTGTTGTTGGATATTCGCCGGGAGCCGAGCCCGTTGGATGAACAGTTATTGCTCTGGATCCAGTCATACAAGATTCCCGTTATTCTGGTCGCAACAAAATCGGACCAACTGCCGAGAAGCCGTCAATCAGCCGCTCTACAACACGTCCATGCCTCTCTGCCGCCGTCGGCCGAAAACCAAGGAATCCTTCTTTTCTCTTCCAAAACCGGCCAGGGCCGTGAAGATTTGATCGGGAAGATCATTCAAATCCTTCAAGGCTAGCGCGCCGCTCAAACGATCTCTCGTCGCACAATAAGCAGTCTATTTTCTGATTTAAATAATATCTCTATTAACTCAAGATTTTGTATTTTTATAGTTCATTTGTAACCCGTTGATTTATTGTTGATACATGGAACAACCATGTATCAACAATATGCTATAATTAACAATATGTTAATCTATTGGTCGTATGTTTAATATGACTGTAGCGTCCATAAATAAAACGGTGAAAAGATGACCAAAAAAACATACAGCCCTAAAGAAGTTTGCAGACTGGCCAATATTTCGGCGCGTCAGTTAGGTTACTGGAAACTGATCGGAATCATTCGACCGGCCCAGGATCTGCGCGGCTCAAGGCTGTTTTATCGCTACACCGAGCATGATCTGGATCTGCTGAAGGCTGTGCAGAAATTGACCGAACAAGGATATCTCGTGAGCAGGGCCGCCGATCGGATTAAATCGGCTTTGGCCGGGGGGGAAGAAATTTCGTCCCAATCGTTGCTGAATTTGATCGGCTCCCAGCCGCCGACTCGTCCGGGTTCCTTGCCGGTTGTCCCACAGGGGATGGATATCTTTCAGAAGCGTGTCGAAGAAGAGTTAGTCCGGTCGCGTCGTTTCAAGTATCCTCTGTCCTGTCTGGCGATTAAGGTCGACGTTTTACCTTCGGACAACGAGGAGATATTCGGTCAGGTGATTCAAAAAGTTGAAAAGGCGCTTGTCTCGTACAAACGGGCCTATGATATGATCGTGCAGGCTGGCCGACAAGAATTTCTGTGGCTGCTCTGCCAGACCACGGAGGAGGTCGCCCGGCTGGTCGCGCAGCGTGTCCCGCAAATGTTCCCCGAACGAGAATGGTTTATCGGTCCACTGCGCTATTCCATCCGGATCCGTATCGGGGCTGGGACGATTGATTCGTCCGAACAGACCGGGGCAGAGCTATTGGCGCGGGCGAAAGCGACTTTAGACGCGGCGGTTTTCGGGGATAAAAATGAGAGTTGAATCCATCATAAACGTGAGAGATGTCTTGATCATCGTGGGTCTTATCTCTGTTTTGACTCGTGGGGTGGCCTCAGCCGTGGAGCAACCTCTTGAAGAGGAGATTGCCCTCTTTAAAGTGGAGCAAGAGGATCAGGTGGTGATCACTGCGACGAAGTACAAACAGTCGGTGGGCGAGGCCCCGGCCTCCGTAACAATCATTACGGCCCGAGAGATCCAGCAGTACGGTTGGCGAACCCTCGCGGATGTTTTTCGTTCGGTGCGCGGTTTTTACGTGTCCGACGATAGAAACTACAGCTATTTAGGTGTTCGGGGATTCTCAAGGCCGGGGGATTTTAACGTCCGGATTCTTGCGCTGCTCAACGGCCATACCCTCAATGATGACATCTATCAGGTTTTCCTCCTGGGACGGGATTCCGGCATTGATCTGGATATTGTGGATCGCATTGAAATTATTCGGGGCCCCGGGTCGGCCCTCTACGGGACCAGCGCTTTCTTTGCCGTGGTCAATATTATCACCAAGGAGGGAAGCGACGTTCCGGGGCTTATGGCTTCCACGGAAGTGGGGAGTTACAATACGAATAAAGGAATCCTGACTTATGGCCGGCGTCGTGAAAATGGGATGGATCTGTTGCTGAATGCTTCCTACACCCGCAGGGGCCAGACCCTTTACTTCCCCGAGTATAATGACGGAGACCCGGCGCACGACTCCGGTTTTGCCAAGAACTCGGACGGCGAGTCGGTCTATTCCTTCTTCGGGAAACTCCGCTACAGGGATCTCCATCTTCAAGGGATCCTCTTTGATCGGGGTAAAGAGGTTCCCACGGCTCCTTATGGCACGGTCTTTAATGCCGGACGGTATGAGACCTTCAATGGAAGGTACTTCCTTGAACTCAAGTATGCTCCCAAACTGACGCAGAACCTGGGATTGATGGTCCGGGCCTATGATGACTGGTACCGCTATAAGGCCACCAACCCCTTGGATTATCCCCCGCTGACCATGAACAAGGACTACACGCCTGGTCGATGGTACGGAAGCGAACTTCAGCTCGATTGGAAGGTGTTTTCGTGGAACCGGCTTGTTGCCGGGGTCGAGAATCAATTCCATCAGGTGTTGTTAAAGAATTTCGATGCAGACCCGTCTTTCTTGTATCTGGATACTCGCAAGAACTTCCAGGTCTATTCGCTTTATCTTCAGGACGAGCTGCAGTTGCGGAGCAATCTGACCGTGACGGCGGGGGTGCGACATGACGACTATCATAACTATGCCGAAAAAAGGGGGCGACACATAACGCCTCGTACGGCTTTGGTTTACGAACCTCTTGATGGCAGCATCATCAAACTCCTCTATGGCCGGGCCTTTCGTGTTCCAAACAGTTATGAGCTGTTCTATTGTGGGCTGAACTATGTCTGTAACACGGATCTCAAGTCGGAGACGATCAATACCTATGAAGGGGTGATCGAGCAAAGATTGGGACCGCATTTGAAGGGCAGCCTATCGGTGTACCGATACGATATCAAGAACCTCATCAACCTGACCGACCTGGGTGGGGGGCAGATCGGGTTTAAGAACCTGGACCGTGTCCAGGGCACCGGGGCCGGGACGGAGCTTCGGTCAAAATGGCCTTCCGGCGTTGAGAGCTATATCAACTACACCTATCAGGTATCGAGGAATCGCGATACCCATGAAGAACTGAGCAACTCGCCAAGACACCTCGCAAAAGCCGGACTGGCGTCTCCATGGTCTTCTGAAGGGGCCGCCGTGGGGATTGAAGAACAGCGTGAAATTCTCGGATCCTGCTTCCGAAGAGCATGCCCCGATCTTAAGGATCCCCCAGAATCGAAGGAACTTTAATGTCAAGGTATCATACCTCTTCTAAACGAGCTCTTTTGTGGCTCATTTTATGGATGATGGGCCTGATTCTTGACCCGGCGGCTGCGTTTTCGTTTCAGGTGGCCGTGATCAAGAGCCAGGATCTCCTCCCCTACGACCAGACCGTTGAAGGATACCGGAGCCTTACCCAGGTGGAAGTCGTCGAGTTCAACATGAAAGGAGACACAGAAGAAGGCCTTCGGATCGTCCAGCAGATCAAACGGCTCAAACCGGCCGCCGTATTGGCCGTCGGGTCCAAGGCCGCCGTGTTGGCCAAGGAAAATCTTTCGGAGACTCCACTGGTCTATTGTGCCGTAATTGACCCGGGGAAATACGGTCTGCGGACCGGCAACATAACCGGCATTGCGTTGGAGATTCCCATCGAGGCTCAACTGAAAACGTTTATAGCGATGGTGCCCGGGCTGAAGCGCATCGGCGTGATGTACGATCCCTCAAAAACATCGGGCCTGATCCGTGTCGCTGAAGAGGCGGCGGGCCGGTTGGGGCTGGAGTTGGTGAAGGGGGAGGTTAAGACCGTGAAGGAAATACCCGTAACGATCCGAGGCCTGCTGCCCAAGATTCAGGGCCTCTGGATGATTCCGGACAGCACCGTGATTACGACCGATTCATTTCAGATTATCCTGCTGACGACCTTGGAGAAAAATATTCCTTTCATGGCATTTTCAAGTAGTTTTGTTAAAGCCGGCGCCCTTCTCGCCCTTTCCCCCGATTATTTGGCAATCGGGAGGCAATCCTCCCTCTTGGTGGATCAGGTCATTCGTAAGGGGATTGCTGACCGCGGGGGAGTGATCTATCCTGAGACGACACGGCTGACGATTAACATTAAGACGGCAAGGATCCTCGGTCTTGAGATTCCGAAGGAGATCTTAAAGATGGCAGACGAGGTCTTTCAATAATGGGCACTCGCGATACAGGGTTCAGTCTCAAGGTGAAGTTCACGCTGATGATCAGTCTGATGATCATCAGCGTCGGATTATCGCTGGGCGGGTATTCCCTGTACATGTCGCAGCAGGTGCTCGAGAACGAACTCATGATGCGGGGAAAGAGTCTGGTAATGGGGTTGGCATCCAACAGCAAGTTCGGCGTTGTCTCGGAGGATTTAACGGGCCTGCAGACCCTCATGGCCGCCGCACTCAACTCTGAGCCGGAGCCGGTCGCGGTAAACTACATCCGGATCTATAATGAAAGGCGGTCCGTTCTGGCGGAGATATACCGAGAAGGCTATAAAAAAGACTCTGCCATGCATCAGGTGCTGCCGGCAGAATTCGACTCGGTTCAGATGGGAGTGTTTGTTAAAAAACTTGCCGAACCTGACGGCGGCCGCGGACCATCCTATTTGATGCTGACACCTGTTATTCTCAACAAGACGGTAAGCCAGGGGATCGATGAGGTCCTAACCAAAATGTTCGATCTTGAACAGGGCGGGGCCAAAGCGGTACTGATCGGGTACGTTGAGATAGGGATTTCGGACGTCCCTATTCGAGACAAGATTAAGGGTCTCATCCGGTTCTATGGATTCCTGACCCTGGGTGTGATCACGCTCGGAATTGCGGGTTCGATCGGTTTCGTTCAAACGATGCTGCGACCGATCCAGAAGATGATCGAGACCGCTACCCTGATTTCCCAAGGCGATCTGACAAAATCGGTTGAGGTCACCTCTCGGGATGAGCTGGGCGAGCTGGCCCGGATCTTTAACCGGATGACAGGCTCCCTGCGTGAACGCGATGCCCAGCTCCAGCAGCAGTTTGAGGCCCTCCAAGCGGCGCATACGGATCTCCGACAGACCACCTTGGAATTGGAGCTCTACCAAGACCAGTTGGAACAGAAGGTTCGGCAACGAACGGAAGAATCGGAGCGGAAAAACGTGGAGCTGCAGGCCACCATGGAAAAGGCCCAGGAGTCGGACCGTTTGAAGACCCAGTTTCTCGCCAACATGAGTCACGAGCTGCGGACGCCGCTCAACGCCATCATCGGTTTTGCCCAGGTCATGCTGGAAGGGATCGACGGCGAGATTACGGAGGTGCAGCGCAAAGATCTGACGGCGATCTATCAAAGCGGGGCGCACCTGCTGGAGATGATCAATGACGTCCTGGACGTTGCCAAGATCGAGGCCGGCCAGATGACGCTGAACCTGGAGCAAATCCGACTTGAGGAGGTCATCCAGAACATGGTCTCCTCTGCGAAGGGGCTGGTCCAAGGGAAGGAGATCGAATGGCGGATTGAGGTGGAAGCCGATCTGCCCGCCGTTCAGGCGGATCGGACCCGCCTGCGACAGGTGCTGCTGAACCTTGTCAGCAACGCCGCCAAGTTTACGACGAAGGGTTTGATACGGGTCAAGGCCGTTCAGGAATCCAGCACGGTCCGGGTCAGTGTCAGCGACACAGGCATGGGGATTCGCCAAGAGGACCTGTCGAAGCTCTTCAAGGAGTTCCGGCAACTGGATGCCTCGACCACGCGAAATCGGGGCGGCACCGGTTTGGGACTTGTTATCGCCAAGCGTTTCGTCGAACTTCACGGCGGCCGGATCTGGGTGGAGAGTCAATTCGGTGTGGGCTCCACCTTTTCATTCACCCTTCCATTAGTAGAGCGGCCGGTCAAAACGACATCGCCGTCTGATCGGTATCCAGCCGTCGAATCACCGGCTCGTGAACCGTTCCATGAACATTTCGATGGCAAACTCGAAAGACCGGAGGGCCCCGTCCTTGCCGTCGTCGATGACGATCCGCTTGTCGTCTCGTTGTTCCAGCGTTACCTGGAATCCCAACCCTATCGTGTTGTCGGCGTAGATCCCAGGGATCCGGTGGTCGAGAAGATCCGTGATTTGAAACCCCAAGCGATCGTTCTGGATATCCTGATGGCTCCCCAGAACGGATGGAACCTCTTGCAGGAACTCAAACAGGACCAACAGACAAGGCATATCCCCGTTGTGATCTGCTCCATCCTGCCGGAAAGCGGCAAGGGGTATGCCTTGGGCGCGGTGGATTATCTCGTCAAACCGGTCAGAAAAGAATCCTTGCTGGAGGCCTTAAGACGGTTGGGCGCGATTCGCAACGTGGCCGTGATCGATGACGATCCCAAATCGGTCCAACTGATGCAAAAGATCCTGGGCCAGGAACGGTACCAGGTCTACACGGCCATGGATGGCCCCAGCGGGCTGGCCTTGATCAAAGAGAAAATGCCGGACATGGTTCTGCTTGATCTGATGATGCCCGGGATGGACGGCTTCGATGTTCTCGATGCCCTTCAGGCGGACCCGGCCACCCGCGCTATTCCAATCATCATCGTTACGGCGAAGGATCTGACATTGGAAGACCGCGACCGACTCAACGGCAAGGTCGTCACGTCGATCGGGAAGACCGCCCTTGCCGAGGCGGACTTTATGAAGGGAGTGATCGGGGTGCTCAAGCGCACGGAGACCACGACCCTGAAATAGTCATCGCGTAGAAAGTGAAGGAGAGAACATGGAATCCAAGATCAAGGTCCTTTACATCGAGGACAATGCGGAGAATATCCTGCTGGTCCGGAGAATCCTGGAGGCCAAAGGGTATCAGGTGTTGGAGGCCGGAAACGGCATGGCAGGGATCGAGGCGGCCGAACGCGAACGGCCGGACCTGATCCTCATGGATATCAATCTTCCGGATATGGACGGTTATGCCGCGGCCACCAAGATCAAGAACACAAAGGGGTTGGAATATATCCCGATTGTCTCATTGACCGCGAATGTCATGAAAGGCGACCGGGAACGGACCCTGGCGGCCGGTTGCGATGGGTATATTCCAAAGCCCATTAATGTTCGGAATTTTCCGATTCAGGTGGCGGCCTTCTTACAAGGGCGAAAGGAGATGATCACTCCGGAAGAAGAGAAAATCTATATCAAAGAGCACAGCGTCAAGTTGGTTGAGACATTGGAAGAGCGCATCCGTGAATTAACGGATGCGAATGAAGAACGGCAACGGAATCTGGACAAGCTCCAGGAACGGACGAATGAGTTGTCTCTATTGTTGGAGATTACCACGACTGTTTCCTCTTCCTTGAACCTGCAGGAGATGCTTCAGACCTCGGTCCGGATCGCGGCTGAACGGTTGGGGGCCACCTTCTCCCGGATCATTCTGGTCAACCGTCTACAGGACCGTCTGATGGTGATGGCCGCTCATCCTCAGAGGGAACTCGACTGGGATTTTGAGATCGGACGTTTTTGCGCGGTCGGTGAATCGCGCTGGTTCCGCAAGATCCGGACCGTCTCGGAGCCCATGCTGCTCCGCGGTTCGGAGGCCCAGTCCCAGGGACGCAGTCCCGCGGAGCGGCTGCTCTTCACCGGGAATTTGGAAGGTCTTCAGGCCATTTTGGTCTGTCCCATTCGGAAGAATGAGGTCCTTTTAGGTCTGATGGTTTTAGGAGAAACACGTCGGTGGGAGCGGAGTCCTTTTACTCCCGAGAAGATCCGGTTATGCGATTCCATGGCCCGTCAGATGGGCAGCGCCATTGAGAATGCCCGGCTGTACGAAGATGTGGTTTTCAAAGGCAACCAATTAAAGGCGGCCAACGTGGATTCCATCAAGGCGCTGGCCGAGGCCCTGGAGACAAAAGACGTTGAAACGATGGGGCACTCGGATCGCACGGTCACATACGCACTGGCCGTGTCCAAGCGGTTGGGACTTTCAGAAGTGGATCAGGAGCTGTTTCAATATGCGGCGATCCTCCACGACATCGGCAAAATCGGGATTCCAGAGACGATCCTAAAGAAGCCGGGTAAATTGACTCCGGAAGAGTATGAGGTGATGAAACGACATGCCGGGCTCGGGGCCAAGATCGTTCAGCAGATCAAGTTTCTGGAGCCGGTCGTTCCGTTGGTCCGGGCGGATCATGAACGATGGGACGGAAAGGGTTATCCCGATGGGTTGAACGGGGAGAAGATCCCATTGGGGGCGCGGGTTGTGGCGATCGTCGACGCCTATGACGCGATGACCTCCGACCGGGTGTATCGAAAGGCGCCGGGCAAGGAATATGCCATTGCGGAGCTGCAGAAGTACGCCGGGGCCCAGTTCGATCCCCATCTGGTCAAACTGTTTCTGGAAATCCTTGAAAAAAAGCCTTAGCCTTATTCCTGCCCCTGCGGGTTTTCGGTGATCGGTGCATTCCGTAGTGGGCTGTATTTCGTGTCCACCTCGTAGGCCTGGTCAAACACCTCCATCGCCTTCTTCATATCCTTGAGTTTGTAATACGCATAGCCCATAAAGTAATAAGCATTGGCGTTTTCGGGATCAATCCCGGCCGCGTCTTGGAATTCCTTGATCGCGTTTTTATAATCCTTCTTGAAGTAGAGATCCAGACCGGCGTTGAAATGGCGCTTCGCCGCTTCGGCATCGAACAACTCGTCCGCGAAGACCGATGTCAATCCGACCGAGATCACCAGCAACACGGCCCATAGGATTCGGTTCATTTCGTCACCTCCTTGAAGATGGAGAACCTTCGCTGTTTTCTAAAACTTGATTTCGACCTGTCCCGAGGCCCGCAGATCCTTCAACCATTTCTCGTACAGATCGGCCGACTGTTCTTGAAACAAACGTTCCTGAATTTCTGCCTTGACCTCCTCGAACGCGCGGGATTTCGGGGGCTGGATCTCATCCAGCCGGAAGATATGAACCCCCGCAGCCGTTTTAACCGGCGCGCTGAATTCGCCGGGCTTCAAAGGTTCGACTGCCCGCCGGATTTCCGGCAGCATCTGGTCCGCCCTCAAGGTCCCGAGATCCCCGTTGCCTTTAACCTCCGGCCCGTTCGAGTAGCGTTTGATCATCGTCTGAAAATCGGCGCCGGTCTTGAGCTGGTCCGCCACGTTCCGGGCGGTCTGTTCGGCGGTTTGAACCGAGCCGGGATCGGGGATGGGGATCAATATCTGGTGGAGGCGATATTGCATCGGGGTTAGAAACCGATCCGAATGCGCCTCATAATACGACCGCATTTCCTCCTCGCTGAGGACCACGCCGGACTTCACCTCCCGGTTGACCAGTTTCAAGATCATGATCTGGTCCTTCAGTCCGTTTTTGTACTGATCAAGATTGGCCTGTTCCTCCTTCAGGGCTTTTTGCAGGGCCGCGTCCGTCATCATGCCGTTCTTCTGCTTGACGTCCTCAACGGCTTTTTCCACCTCCTCCGGCCCCACGGCGATGCCTTTCTTCCGGGCCAACTGGAGTTGCAGCCGTTGATTGATCAACTGCTCCAGGAGTTCATGCTCGGACGATTGGAGATGGGAAATGGTTCCGTCCGATGACAGACTCAACAAACCGAGCCGGGCGAGCGCGGCGGCCGATTGCAGATCGGAAAAGGTGATGATTTCGCCGTTGACCACGGCGACGATCCGGTCGACGGTTGCCGCGCGGCCGCTCGGCGGTTGCATCCAAAGACCGGAAAGGGACAACGCGATGACCGCGAGGACGAGTCGTCTACTCATGACCGGGCTCCGGGGATGAGTCCAGCCGCCCGATCGGCTGATAGAGAATCTGGTTATTCACCGTGATGCGTGCTTTTCCCTTGAGCCCCGCGACCCACGTCGCAAACAGTCTTTCCCGCCGCTCCTGCGTCAGTTGGGCGCGGATCCGTTCGGCCGCTTCGGCCGGGGTCATCGGTTTGGCCGGATGAACCTCCTCGACCTTGAAGACGTGGTAGCCGTAGGCCGTTTTGACGATGGGACTGATTTTCCCGACGCCCAGGGTGAAGACGATGTCGAATTCTTCCGGCATCTCGCCCTTGGTGAAAAAACCGAGATCGCCGCCTTGTTCTTTATCCGGACTGAGCGAGCGGGCCTTGGCGAGCGAGGCAAAGTCGGCGCCCTGCATCAACTGGAGACGGATCGCCTTGGCGGTTTCTTCGTTGGCCACCACGATCTGCCGCGCCCGGATCTCGTTCGGCCGCGCGAACTCTTTCGAATGTTGCTTGTAGTGGGTCTGGATATCTCCCTCTGTAATCGGAATGTTTTCGGGCACGGCCTGATTGATCACCTTCTGACTTAAGAGCTCCCGTCGGAGGCGCTCCTTCCATTCTTCAAACGTGACCTGCTGCTTCTGCAGCATCGCCTCAAACTCGCCCGAGGCATAATCCCCTTTGATCCGATCAACCGCCTGGTTCAATTCGTCCGGACCGATGTCCAATTTCAGCCGGACGGCCTCGGCCAGGAACAGATGCTGTTCGATCAACTGGTTGAGGAGGTTCCGTTTCAACTCTTTGACGGAGTCGCTGTTTTCATCGAGGGCGTCCTTGATCTCGATGTCCATAAAGGCCGTTTTGAACTCCTTGAGGTTGATGCCGTCATCGTCAACCATCGCCACAATCGGAGATGAAGGAAGAACCGCGGTCTTTCCGCAACCGAGGGAAAGGAGCCACATGGCCGCCCAACAGAACGGCCTAATGCCGGCCGGCCGATGAAGAATCATGATTTGGGGCGACATGGTCTCCGATGGAAGCCAACAACGAATCCGAAATCACGATCTTGGATTCCGTTTTGAGTGTTTTGATCAGCCCTTCGAAAAGGGCGGTTTCTTTTTCCTTGACGACGGCCTGTCGAATTTCATCCCTCACGTCATCGACGGCGAGGGGTTTCCGGGTCTGCCGGTTTTGGACGCGGACGAGATGGTAGCCATAGGCCGTTTTCACAACCCCGCTGATCCGGCCGGGCTTCAATCCAAAAACGGCCTCCTCAATTTCCGGGAGCGTCCGGCCTTTTCGCACCACGCCCAGATCGCCGCCCTTGTCTTTGCTGCCGGGATCGATCGAATGGGTTCTGGCCAGCGCGGCGAAATTGGCGCCCCGGCGCAACCGGGCCAGCAAGGCCTTCGCCTCCGCCTCGGTCTTGACCAGAATATGACCGGCCCGGGCCTCTTCGATGGCGGGCAGGGCGTCCCGATGGACATTGAAGTAGGACGTCAGATCGTCTTCCGTGACCTCGATCTTCTTTTCGACCAGTTCGTGCAGTGCGGCATCCAGCAACAAGCGGTCTTTAAAGTCCGCCACGCGGTCTCCCACCGCCTTGTCCTGGTCCAGTTTCATCCGATGCGCTTTTTCAAGGAGCAGTTCCCGCGTGATCAATTCACCCAGAAAATCCTTCTTCCCGTTCGGCCCCGAGTAAGCGGCGCGGATTCCGTCCGGCAGCTGCGACCATTTTTGATTGAACTGATCAACCGTGATCCGCGTGTTGTTCACCTGGGCCAGCGTCGAATCGCGGGCTGAAACGGCGGGGTCGGTCGATCGGTTGCAGGCCGCGAGCAAGAGGATCAGAGCCAGAATCCATTGCATTGAAATGTCGTATCATATCACAAAAGGCTTTGCAAGTAGTTTTTTAGGACTAAAAAGTGCGTCGGCCAGTCGCTCCGTTCCGGTTCGCTCAACAGGAGTTTCACGCTGAATTCGGAAACAAGTTTCAGGCGTTTCGCCGAATCAGACAACAACCGGCGGACCTGCGCGTCCGTCAGGGGCCGGCCCGGGTCGAATGCGATCAGAATTCCGTCTCCGGTCGCATCCATTTTATGGATCTTCAACAGCCGGGCCAGCAGCTTGATCGTCACGACCTGCAGCAGTCGTTGAACCGGTTCAGGCATCGCGCCGTACCGGTCCTCCAGTTCGGACTGGAAGGCGGTCCGCTCGGATTCGGTTTTAAGACCCGAAAGCCGTTTGTAGACCGCGAGACGTTGATAGGTATCCGGTATGTAGCCTTCCGGGATGAAGGCCGAGACCTTCAGGTTCAGGACCGGTTCAATCTCCGGCTCGACCGCCCCGCCCCGGAGTTCCTGGATGCAGTCCTCGATCAACTGGAGATAATAGTCGAACCCGACCGCCGCAATATGGCCCGACTGCTGTTTTCCGAGGAAGTTTCCAGAGCCCCGGATCTCCAGGTCGCGCGCCGCGATTCGAAACCCGGCGCCCAGTTCGCAGAATTCCTGGATTGCCTGGATTCGCGCACGGGCCTCCTCGGTCAGGCCTTGATCGGACGGGACGAGAAGGTAGGCATAGGCCTGGTGCCCCGAACGTCCGACGCGCCCGCGGAGCTGGTAGAGATCGGCCAGTCCGAACCGGTGGGCGTCGTTGATCAGGATCGTGTTGGCGGTGGGGATGTCGAGGCCCGACTCGATGATCGTGGTGGTCAAAAGGACGTTCGTTTCCTGATGCACGAATTTCAGCATCACCTGTTCCAGCGCCCGTTCATGCATCTGGCCGTGCGCCACCGCGATCTTCGCCTCCGGCACCAGTTCGCGGAGGAGGGTTCCAATCCGTTCGATGTCGTGAATGCGGTTATGGACGAAAAAGACCTGCCCGCCCCGCGCCAGCTCCCGGAGGACGGCATTCCGGATGACCGGCCGGTCGAATCGCGTCAGTATCGTCCGGATGGCGAGACGGTCGGCCGGAGGCGTCTCGATGATCGAGAGTTCGCGGATTCCGGTCAGCGCCATCTGGAGCGTCCGGGGGATGGGCGTCGCGCTGAGCGTCAAGGTATCCACCGTTTTTCGGATCTCCTTGAGTTTTTCCTTGTGTGTGACGCCGAAGCGCTGTTCTTCATCCACGACCAGCAGTCCGAGATCGTGGAAGACGACGTCTTTTTGGAGAAGACGGTGGGTGCCGATGACGATATCCACTTTCCCGGTCGACAGGTCCGAGAGAACCGCCTTCTGTTCTTTCGCGGTCCGGAACCGGCTGAGCGTTTCGACGCGGACCGGAAACGGGGCGAACCGCTCCCGGAAGGTTTCCCCGTGCTGCTGCGCGAGCAGTGTCGTCGGGACCAGTACGGCCGCCTGTTTTCCATCCATCACGGCCTTAAACGCGGCCCGCATCGCCACCTCGGTTTTCCCGTAGCCGACGTCCCCACAGATCAGGCGGTCCATCGGCCGCGGTTCCTCCATGTTCTGTTTGACGTCCTCGATCGCTTTGAGCTGATCGGGGGTTTCATCAAAGGCGAAGGCGGCATCGAACTCGCGGGCCAGTCCCGACTCTTTCGAAAAGGCATGTCCCGGGGTCATCTCCCGCACGGCATACAGCTCCACGATCTCCTTCGCCATCGTCTCGACCGCCTTCTTGACGCGCTGCGTGGTCCGCGTCCAGGTGATCCCGCCCAGGCGATCCAATTTCGGCCGGTGGCCTTCGGCGCCGGTATATTTTTGGACCAGGTTCAGCCGGTCGACCGGCAGATACAGCGTGTCGCCGCCGAGATAATGAAGGATCATGAAATCGCTTTCAAACCCCTGGATCGCGAGCCGCTTCAAGCCTTCGTAGCGCGCGATCCCGTGTTGAACGTGAACGATGTAGTCGCCCGTCTCCAGATCCTCCAGCGACGATAAAAACTGAGACCGTTTGTGTTTCGGCGGCGGACGGTGTTTGACGCCCTTGCCGAACAGATCCTCATCCGTCAGAACGGCGAGACGGTTTTCAAAATCGATGAATCCGGACGAAAGCGCGCCGACCGCAATCATGAACGGGGGAATGGGATCGCGCTCCGAAAACGACGCGGGTCCAACGCCGTCCCATGAAGAGGCCGGAAGATCATGGTCGCGAAACAGATCCGCCAGCCGGTCTTTTTGAACCGGCGTTTTGACGACAAATACGACGCGGGCCTTTTGTCTCAAATCGTCCGCCGTTTTAAGCGCGGCCGAGAGCGGAGTGCCTTTCATGCCCAGGCCGAGGCTTTCGGGTGAGCGTGTCGGGAATGAAAGCAGGCCCTCATCCGATTCCGTTTCCAGATGGCTTGTCTCGAGAACGACGGGCCGCCCGGACTCAAGCCGCCGGTTCAATTCATCCGGCGTCGGATATAAATCGGACGGGCTTCGCCGACCGGCCGCCGCGGCCGACCGGGCCAGCCGGACTTCGGTATAAAATTCCTCGATATGGTCCTGAAGGCTTCCGGGTTCGTCCAGCACCAACCGCGTTTCCGGGGGAAAATAGTCCATCAGCAGTGCCTTCGCCGACTCAATCGGCTCATGCGCAGGAAGGATATGAGCCACGTCGCGGTCTCCGGCCGAGATCTGTGTCTCGGGATCAAAGGTCCGGATCGTCTCGATCCGGTCGCCGGACCATTCGATGCGAAGCGGCTCGTAGCCTGCGGTCGAGAAAAGGTCCATGATTCCGCCGCGCAGGCTGAACTCTCCGGGATGCCGGACCGATTCGGTGCGTGAATAGCCCAGACCGATCAGGGATTCGATCAAGTGGTCACGATCGGTCGACTGGCCGACGTCCATGGAAATCATGGATTCGCGCAACGCGGCCGGGCCGATCACGCGCTGCATCACGGCCGGGACGGATGAAACCACGATCTTCGATTGATTCGCGGCGATGCGCCATAACGCCTGCATCCGTTGCCGGATCAGGTCGGGATGCGGGGAGGTCAGTTCGTAGGGAAGGATTTCGGTCGAAGGAAAAAGAATCGCATCGCCGCCCGGCCGCCCGAGCAGGTTCAGCCAGCAGATCAGATCCTGATGAAACGATTCGGCCTGCGCGTCCGTCGCGGTCAATACAAAAAACGGGAAGTCCGTTTCATCCGACATCCCGGCGACGACCGCCGCCTTGGACGAGCCCCATAGGCCGGAGAATAGGATACTCCGGCGGTCGCTTCGGATGATTGGAAGCGCGGGTTTGATGAGTGATTTTAGGAATGAGGGATGTTGTACGGGTTTATTCATGGTGTGGCATTGTAGGGGCGGGTTTAAAACCCGCCCCTACAATTTCAAAATTTTTTCGATCAGCCGGGTGGTTGAGACGTCTTTGACGAGCGGGACACGACGGACCCGTCCGCCGTGTCGTTCGACGACGTCGCGTCCGACAATCTCGTTTTTACCCCAGTCGCCGCCTTTGATCAAGACATCCGGCTGGAGCGCCGTGATCACCACGAGGGGATCCGTCTCGTTGAAAATCGTGACGTAATCCACGCAGGACAGGGCCGCGAGGACCTCGGCGCGTTCGGCCTGCAGAAGCAATGGGCGGAGGGGGCCTTTGATCTTCTTCATCGAACGGTCGCTGTTGATCGCAACCACCAGCCGGTCGCCCTGCCGACGGGCGCGCTGGAGATACCGGAGATGTCCGATATGGAGCAGGTCGAAGCAGCCGTTTGTGAAAACGATCCGTTCGCTCCGTTTTCGCAGTCGTGACAAAATCGGTTTCAATTGGCGGATCGTTTTGACCTTCGATCGGTAGGCGGTGAAGGAACGCCGGGAGGTCCGGGTCATGACGTCCGGCCGATTTGCTCGATGATCCCGGCCGCCAGCAGCGGCACCATGATCTCGTGGTGGCCGGTGAGGGAGTAGCCTTTTCCCCCTTTTTGGGTCGGGCGGCGGACGACATTGGTCAGCGGGCGATACTGCTGGATGAAGTCGAGATTCACGGTCGTCAATCGTTCGACGGTGTGGCCCAGATTACGGACCACGGTCAGCGCCTTTAAAAAAACCTCGGGCAGGATCACGGCCGAGCCGATGTTGAGATAGACGCCGCCTTCCAAATTTGCGACGACGGAGCAGAGCCGCCGGAAATCCAGCAGCGAGCCCTCGCCGAGCGCGGCCCCGCTGACGGCGGGATGCATATGGATGATGTCCGTGCCGATTGCAATATGGACCGTTGCAGGGATGCCCAGCCGGTAAGCCGCGGCCAGAAGGCTGTGCGGTTTGTTGGGGGCCTTCGAGGCATGGATCCATTGTCCGACCGACTCGCCGACCCCCAGTCCCTGTCCGACCCCTTTGATGATGGCCTCGTTGAGATCGCGTCCCGTCTCCTCGGCCATGCCGAAGGCCCCGCTGGCGAGTTGTTCGTCCACATCCTCGGAGGTTTTGCCGGCCATGGCCAGTTCGAAGTCATGAATGATCACCGCGCCGTTGACGGCCAGCGCCGAGATCACGCCGCGCTCCATCAGATCGATCAGGATCGGGTTCAGTCCGACCTTCGTCAGATGGGCGCCCATGCCGACGATGACCGGCCGTTTTTTCTTGTGCGCAAGGACGACGGCCGCGATGACGGCTTTGAGGTCTTTCGCCGCGAGGATGTCCGGAAGGGAATCAATAAACGGCGTGATCCGGTCCCGGCCGTTGTGGGCCCGGCCGAACTCTTTGATCGAGACCTTGCTCTTGCGGCTTTTGAGAGGATAAGTCCGGATGCCGGAGAAATCGATCGGATCAGTTGATGTTTTTTTCTTTCGCATTTAACCGCTGAAGGCTTCTTCCACCAGGCCGCAGATCACGTGGCCCAGCGTGATATGGGTTTCCTGGATGCGTGCCG
>JACQFA010000089.1 GCA_016200255.1 Nitrospirota bacterium
ACATTCGGCTTCACCAAGAAGAACCAACCTCATGGCTGCCATGGTCCTTTCCTTTATCTTGAGCGCCTGCTCGACGTCGGTACTCATACGCCCGGACGATACAGCCTTTAATAACGCTCAGCAGCGTCTGGAGCATACAGTCAAAATCGTCGATGAAATAGAACCCTCCTCATCGGAGCGAAACCTGTTTCTTCAGGGGGAAAGTTTCTACCGGTACCGATTTGAACCTCCTCCCAAAGGCGTGGGGTCCTATCTCGCTGAAGGAGCCGCCGCTCTTACGGATTTTCCCGGCTTTCAATCTCTGGCCAGCTCACTCGAGCTGCAGGATTTACGATATCGCTCCTATGACAGTGCGATTCAGTTATGGGAAACTCTTCTCACCCGTTATCCCTCGACAAACCTGAAGTCACTGACATTGTATCGCTTAGGCTGGGCTTACCGAAATGCGGGCGCAAGAGGTTTGCCTCGTGAATCCCCCGATTCAGCCTTTGACCAACTCATCAAAGAGGATCCCAATTCTCCACTTTCCACACTGGCGCATGAAGCAAAATCTATTTTGTGGAAGTTAAAAGCAACCGCTACTACAAGGTCGGTTATACCGGGCTTAGGGCAAATGTATGTAGGAGAGACACGCAACGGCTTGATTCGTCTTGGGGTGGCTGTTGCTGCCCTTGCGGCAGTCGTCGCACCTTTTTACGTTTCGGCCCATCGAAATAGCAGTCTGACCTGGCACCGTGATGGGCCACTCATCGCCTCTGGTTTTGTCGGATTGATTGTTCTCAGCTTCGACTACACTTCATCATACGAGGATGCGATGCGCGGCGTTGTCCAGTGGAATGAACGGGCAGAAGCCGAGTTCGATCATCTCCACCCTGAAGCTCCATAATGGGCAAATCTTTATGCTAATGCTTGTGCCAAGGGTTGTTCTTCCATTATGATAGATCATTAGTTAAATAAATATGGAGGGCTGTGATATGCAAAGACTCATGCGAACGGCGGTCGTGGGAATAATAATAGTCATGCTCGTCGGTTGCGGTTATAACGATCTGCAAGGCCTTGATGAGAACGTCAAGTCGGCTTGGTCGGAGGTCCAGAACCAGTACCAGCGGCGGGCCGACTTGATCCCGAACCTGGTCAATGTCGTAAAGGGATACGCCGCGCACGAACGGGAAACGTTGGAGGCTGTTACCGAGGCGAGGGCCAAAGTCGGCTCGATGCAGGTGACGCCGCAGACCTTGAACGACCCCCAAAGTTTTAAACAGTTCGAGCAGGCGCAGGCCGGCCTTACCTCGGCACTGTCGCGGCTGATGGTCGTGGTTGAGAAATATCCGGATCTCAAAGCCAATCAAAATTTCCTGGACCTCCAGTCCCAACTCGAGGGAACCGAGAACCGGATCACGGTGGCGCGCAAACGCTACATCGACTCGGTGAACGAATATAACAAGATGGTCCGGTTCTTCCCGACCAACCTCACGGCCCGTTATATCCTTCACCTGGACGTTCACCCGAACTTCACGGCCACGACGCCGGGAGTCGAAAAGCCGCCCGAGGTGAAATTCTAATCCGTGCGCCTCACTCTTCTGTCCTGTCTTCTTGCGGCCGTAGTCATGGTCGGAGGGTCGTTATCGATTCAAGCCGCGATTCCTCCGTCGGCGGGTTACGTCACGGATGAGGCCGGTCTTTTGACGCCCGACCAGATCGCATCGTTGAACCAGCTCCTTTCCGAATACGAGCAGCGCACAACCAACCAGATCGTCGTTCTGACGGTGAAGTCTCTTGAAGGGCAGGACATCGAATCCTATTCGATCGCGGTCGCGGAGGCCTGGAAGGCCGGGCAGAAACATAAAAACAACGGCGCAATCCTGATTGTCGCGCCGAATGAGCGCAAGGTTCGGATCGAGGCGGGGTACGGCCTCGAGGGTCTTCTAACCGATGCCAAGTCGGCCCAGATCATCCGGAAAGTCCTCGCGCCTCGGTTCCAGGCCGGCGACTATTATGGCGGGATCAGCGGTGCCGTGTCGGCCATGGAGGCCGTGATCGGAGGGGAGTTCACGGCGGAACGGGATCTCCATGAGCCGGTCCAGTCGTTTTTTCCGATTATCGTCATGCTTTTGTTTATTGCGGGTCTTGTGGGTTTAATCCATTGGACCGCGGGTGCGATCACGGGCGCGTTTTTGGCCGGAGGACTTAAGGCGCTTGCCGGTCTGAGCGTGATCGGACTGATTCCGGCCATCATCGTGGGTCTACTGCTCGGCGCGGTTGCGCCGGTTTTCCTAAAACTCTTCTTCGGTTTTTATGGCGGAGCGATGGGCGGCGGGAGATGGAGCGGCCGCTCGGGTTTCGGAGGATTGGGCGGTTTCGGGGGCGGGGGCGGATTCGGCGGCGGAGGATTTTCGGGAGGTGGCGGCGGGTTCGGGGGCGGCGGCGCTTCGGGGAGCTGGTGATGGCAAACGTACAACGGTATCTCAAAAAAAATGATGAGGGGCGGATCCGCCGCGCCGTGGCCGATGCCGAATCGCGCACACGCGGCGAGATCGTTCCGATGATCGTCCGTTCAAGCGACTCGTATGCCCATCTTCATGTGGCGGGCGGGATCGCGTTCGCCGTGACGGCATTTGTGGTCGGGATGGTCCTCCGGCCCCAAAGCCATCCATCGTGGTTCTTGATGCTTGAGCTTTTGGGTTACGTTCTCGGCGATCTTCTGTTCCGAATCGATGCTCTTAAGCGATTGTTTCTCACGCATCGGGAGACGAAGGCCAAGGTTTTCGACCGTGCCCTTCATGCTTTCTATGAACACGATCTTCATAAGACGCGGGAGTCCACGGGCATACTGATATTGGCATCGTTGTTGGAGCGGCGTGTTCAAATCCTGGCCGATCGCGGCATTCATGAGAAAGTGGGCGAGACCGAGTGGCGGAAGGCGGCGGACGTGCTGACCCGGGCTTTGAAGGAGAAGCGGACCGGCGACGGGTTTTGCGAAGCGGTCGCGATCTGCGGCGAGGTACTGGCACGGCATTTTCCGGCCAACGGAAAAAGTCTGGAAGCCAACCCGAATGAATTGCCGGACGCGCCGATCCAGGGCGAATGAAATATCGGGATCATCGGATCACTTCTTTTTTATTGCAATCAACCGATGCTTTGAATAGAATGGCTCTTCCACAATGTGGATTCTTAATTTTAAAACAAGATAAGCGTCTCTTACGGAGAGGTGGCCGAGCGGTTTAAGGCAGCTGCCTGCTAAGCAGTTGTGGGGGGAAACCTCTACCTAGGGTTCAAATCCCTACCTCTCCGCCATTTATATACGAATGGAACTCATGGGGGGTTTATGCTTCTCTACAGGCTACAACAATTAATCCGGACGTCAGGACGAATTGTTTAAAGGTCGCGATTGCGAGCAGGTAGGCCAAGAGGTGGAAAATTTTCTTCATTCTGCCTTTTTCAAAAAGGTGAATGTCTTTTATCCTGAATCCGGTTTGATTCAAGGATCGTGAAATGCTTTTAATGCTGTAGGAGTGGGTCGTATCTCCCAAAACGCTCAAATCGGATCTTTTAAATAACGTCCATCTTAATCTCGCCAGCCAGTTGCGATTCGTCAGCCTCAGCAATAAAATTCCATCCTCCTTTAAAAGGTCTTTGCACCGTCTCAAAACGTCCAGGGGATTCTGAAAGTAAAAAAAGGAATCGATGAAGGTTATCGCATCGTACCGATGGGAGACCTCAAACAGATCCTTGTAAACCCGGAATCCCTTTGTCTTGAGCCGTTCACGAAACGAATCATTGATCTCTACCCCGTCTGCATCGATCCCCTGCTCGGCCGCCGCCATCATGAGATGGCCATAGGAACAGCCGACGTCCAATATCCTCGGATGGTTCTTATATCTCAAAATAAGCGAGGTGATGAAATTAAAAAACCCTATTTTTTTCTGATAATAGGTTTGCTCATTCTCCGGCAGAATATAAGCGGCGGAGTTCAGATGGTTTTGCAGCAAGTCGGGAGGCAATATTTTTGAAAAAAGATCGCACAAGTTGCAATAAAAAACGGGCACCCTCGTAAATATTTTAATGCTGGAAAGATAATTCGCATATCCGGAATCCGTCATGGGACCGTTACAAATAGGACAAATGACATTGTCCATCAAACGCCTCTCGCAAGGCTACTATGGCCGGTCGCCCGTAAAGGATCAGGGTTTTTCTCGAAATGGCCGGCCCGGGCGGCAAGCCCCAGGCCCACGATAAACCACATCATCGCGTCCACTTCGCTGTCACCCAGGTTATACTCAAACAGACCGGCCACGTGAAAACCGACCAAGGCTCCGATCACTCCGACCGCCACGCCGCGGGTCAATGAGCCGGTCTCCGGCTTCAGGGATCGAATCATCTCGCGGAAAAAAACAAACCAGAGATACAGGTAGCCGAGAAGCCCGACCAGCCCGTTTTCAGCCGTGACCTGGAGCAAGGTATTGTGCGCATGGGAATGAGCGCGCGCTCCATATCTCCCTCGATATTGGTCCATTACTGTTGTATAATTCCCTTTTCCCACGCCGAGCAGCGGCCGATCACGGATCATGTCGATTGTGGTTCGCCATATATTCAACCGTTCGATATTGCTCCCATCGCTTTTCACGTTGCCCATGCTCGCGCCCCGATTACGAAGACCGGGACTCAAGATCATCAGCACTGACACGGTGGCCGTGACGAGAAGCACCGTGCGAACCAGCGTGGCCCGATCTTTAAAACCTCCAACCACCAGCACGCCCGCCAGGAGACCCAACCAGGCATTACGAGTCAGGGAAGAAACGACTCCTCCAAAGAACAGGATGAAGGCTGCACTCAGAGCCCAGCGAACCGCTCCATCGGCCCAAAACAAAATAAGCCCGCTCACCAATGCTCCCAGCATAAGCATCTGGCCGGAGAAGGTCATAAAATGATCAAATACACCACTGGCCCGTACAATATCGTCCACCACTAGGATCCGTGCGGGCCTCCCGAATGCAAACAGATCGAGCCCTCCGGTGACATGTTGAAGAATACCGTAAAGGCCGTTGAGTGCGCCCACCCCGACCATCAAGAAGATCAGCCGCCGGGCCAGGCTTGGAGTCGAAACCGTGTTCACGACGATGAGGTAGAGCGCGATATGCCAGAACTGGGCCATGGAGATCAGACTCCGGCCGGGGTTCACTCCAAAAAGCGCCGAAGTTAAAACGGCGGATAGATAGATCAGGACCGGACCGTCGAAGGAGGTGCGAATCAAGTGCCCCCATTTCACACCATATTGATATATTCCGAAGAGAAAAAGGCCTCCCAGGGCGATATGCGTGGACGCGATAGAGACCGGAAGGCTCACAGCGAGAAGATATAAAAAGAAGAGGGCGATTCCGGGTGGACCGAGAAAAGTGTTTTGACCGTTCGGATCCGTCCTGACCGCTTGAGTGATATTCACGCGCTTCCCCCGTTCTATGAATGACGAGTGTGTTGCAATAAAAAACGCGGGTCTTTGACCATGTTCTGATAAAGCGATTCCGTCCGATTCACCATGGTTTGAACCGAGAATTCAGCCTCCATGAATCGGCGTCCTTCAAGCCCCATGGCCCGTCGGCGGGCCGGGTCTCTCAAGAGATCCAGTATCGCCGCAGCCAGGGACCGGGGATCTCTTGGGGGAACCAATACACCGGTCCGATCCGGAATCGCCAGTTCCCGGTTGCCGCTCACATCCGAGCCCACCACCGGCACCTGCATCGCCAGGGCCTCCCGGAGGGAACCCGGAAGCCCCTCTCCGATCGTGGTGCTGTTGACGCAGAGAGTCATGATGGAATAAAACGTCTCCACATCCTGTCGGAATCCGGTAAATATGATCTGGCGTGCAATCCCGAGCCTGTGGGCCTGCTGAGACAGCCTGTCATACTCCGATCCCTTATGACCGATGCAAAAAAAATAAACATCCGGCATTTCCTTCAATACGAGTGCCGCTGCTTCGATCAGGATATCGTATCCCTTATAAGGACGGAAATCGGCCACCTGACCCACCACGGAAGCATTGGGCGGGATCCCGAATTCCCTCCGGACGGCTTCACCCGAGACCTCCGGATGAAACCGGTCCAGATCCACGGCGCTATAGATTGTGACCACCTTCTTTTCCGGAATGCCTGCAGCGATCAGACTGTCTGCCGCGCCTTTTGATACCGCGATCAGTCCGGCCACGGCCTTATCCCATTTCCATCGAAAAAAGAGATGGCGTCGAAGCGGGAAGGACACCCGTCGTGTGGCCACGACGATGGCCCCTGTTCCTCCCGCAGCCAGAACACCCAGGGTATGGGGCAGCGGCTTGTGTGTGTTGACGATCTCAATCCGTTTTTCCTTGATCCATCGTCTGAGCCGCCAGACCGCCTGAAGGTCCCACTGACCGCGCATCCGGAGAGGGGCCACCGTCAGGCCCGCCGCCCGGGCCTTTCTCATGAGGTGGCCGCCGGGTTCGCATACGACCGTGACTTCATGGCCGCGTTCCGCCAGTCCCCGGCTCAGGAGATACACCTGGTGATGGCTGCCGCTCCAACCCATGCCCGAATTGATTTGAAGGATTCGAAGCGTCTTACCCATTGTGTCCATGAATTTTAATGAAGAGACCGGTTGGTGAGGATTGATAACAGTGATTTTCTGCCCTCTCCGGGCAGACGAAAGAGGTAATAATCCCGTAATCGCACGATATGGAAAGGGTCGTCTCCGGGGCGATTGATCGCACGCCGCGGCAGTTTACCCCAGAAATTGGTGTCATACCCAATCTCTTTTGAGAGCTCCAAAGCCCGATCACAGCCGTTCCACCATGGATAGCAAAGGTGCCGAACGCGATGTCCCGGCAATTTCTCTTCGATCAAGCGCTTCGACCCCTCCAGTTCACGGACCATGGCCTTGTCCCTCTCATCCGCGGTTTGAAAGCGGCCCTGTTCACCGCGGTTATTCCGATAGTCGCGCACGATTTTAAAAAGTTCACGATGGGAGCCGCGACGCGAAAAAAAATCCGGTCCGCCGTGTCCCGCAACGTGCTGGATGCAAGTCCGGCGAAGTGTTTCATCATCAAAGTACCGAAGAGGCCCCGCCAGAAGCGACCGGCTTTCGTAAAGCGGCATCCCCGGTTGTCCCAGGCGGTCCCATCGATCCTGCCCCGATTCCTGATAAACCGCCAATTTGAATTTAGAGGAGACAGCGCCTGGACGTGAACTCAGAAAATCAACCACCTTTGAGGATGTAAACACCCGGGCATGGCTCAAGCTATGCGACTGGATATCGATCACTCCGCTTTCCTGCATCACCCGGAGTTCGGCCCACGTGCAAAGCCGCCGACGATCGGTTTCCGGACCGTTGCTTTTTGGAGGTTCTTCCTCTACCAGTCCAGGAATCACAAAGGCCGCAGCTTTGTAGCCGTACTGTTTAAGCAGCGGGAAGGCTACCGACCAGAGCGAACCCCATCCATCGTCAAAAGTCAGTACCACAGCCCGCTCGGGAACCAGCGTGTCCCGTCTGAGAACCGCCAGCAATTCATCGGCCGTCAGCGTCCGGTATCCATTCTGTTTGAGATATTTAAGCTGGGATTCGAAACGATCCGGTTCGACCGAATGAAACGTGAAAACCGGAACCTGCCCTTCCATGGTGCGGACCCGGCCATCGAATACGAATCGAGGGTAACCGCGAAAAATCACGGACCAAAAATCCGGACTATTATTCTTGTACTTCTGCCAGAGCGTATTAAGATACAAACCCTTGGTCATGTTTATCCGTCGCCCATCATGGTTTTAACACGATATCAGAATGGATGAAAGAGTTCAAGGTGGCTCCGTGATCCTCCCTTGTTTTTAGGACAATGAGTATAGATTCCGGTATTCATCTTTTCATTGCATATCGAACCGATTTTTCTTAGAATGGGACTTCGGACTTTATCTAATGGGCTTACCCCGTCATCATCGGCAACCCGATAGAAAGGAAATAAGGAGATGTCATCCAATAAGGAAACAACTTTGAAATCCCGCAGCAAGGATGTGACCGAAGGGCCGGAGCGGGCGCCGCACCGCGCGATGTTTCATGCGATGGGGCTCTCGGATGAACAACTTTCCCGGCCCCAGATCGGCGTGGCCAGTTCCTGGAATGAAGTGACGCCCTGCAATATCCATTTAAATCGTCTCGCCCAGTTTGCGAAGCAGGGCGCGCGCGAGGCCGGCGGCCTGCCGATCGAGTACGGCACGATCGCGGTCAGCGACGGGATCGCGATGGGACACGAGGGCATGAAGGCCTCGCTCATGACCCGCGAGGCGATCGCGGACTCGGTCGAGCTGGTGGCCTTCGCTGAGCGGTTCGACGGTCTCGTCACGATCGCCGGCTGCGACAAGAGTCTGCCGGGGATGGTGATGGCCAGCGCCCGGCTGAACATTCCCTCGGTCTTCATCTACGGCGGCACGATCATGCCCGGAACGTTTCACGGGAAGGACGTCACGATCCAGGACGTCTTCGAAGCGGTCGGGGCCCACACGATGGGAAAGATTTCGTCCAATGAGTTAAAGGCTCTGGAGAATGTCGCCTGCCCGGGAGAAGGGTCCTGCGCCGGAATGTTCACGGCCAACACCATGGCCTCGGCGATCGAGGCCCTTGGGATGTCGCTTCCGGGAAGCGCAGCAATCCCGGCGATTGACGAGCGGCGGAACCGTGTCTGTGTCGAGAGCGGCAAGGCGGTTTACCATCTGCTGAAGCTGGGAATCAAGCCCCGCGATATCATCACGCGAAAGTCTCTTGAAAACGCGATTGCAGTCTGCGTCGCGATCGGCGGCTCGACCAATTCGGTCCTGCATCTACTGGCGATAGCTCATGAAGCCGGGGTGAAACTCAAGATCGAGGATTACGACCGGATCAGCCGTCGGACGCCCCATCTCGCCGATATGAAGCCCGGCGGACGTTATGTGATGGTGGACCTCGACCGGATCGGCGGAATTCCGGTCGTGATGAAAGAACTGCTGGATGCCGGTCTGCTCCATGGAGACGCGCTCACCGTGACCGGAAGGACGGTGAAGGAAAATCTTAAGGACGTCGTATTCGCAACCAACCAGGACGTGGTCCATCCCGTGAAGTCGCCGATCAATCCGACCGGTGCGATCGTGGTCTTAAAGGGTAATCTTTCGCCGGAAGGCTGCGTCGTAAAAGTAGCCGGGGTGAAGAATCTTCGGCACTGCGGGCCGGCGAAGGTTTTCAATTGCGAAGAGGATGCGTTTGCCGCAGTGAAGGCCCGTCAAATCAAGGCCGGCGATGTGGTCGTGATACGGTATGAAGGACCGAAGGGCGGGCCGGGGATGCGCGAGATGCTGGCGCTGACAGCCGCGCTGGTAGGCGAGGGGCTGGGCGACGAAGTGGCGCTGCTGACCGACGGCCGGTTTTCCGGCGCGACGCACGGTCTGATGGCCGGACATGTGGCGCCCGAAGCGGCCGTGGGCGGTCCGATCGCGATTGTGAAAAACGGGGACATGATCGTGATGGACGCAGCCAAGCGGCGTCTGAATATCGATCTGACGTCGAACGAGATCAAGAAACGTCTTAAGAAATGGAAGGCCCCCAAGGCCCGATACACCTACGGCGCGCTCGCGAAATATGCGCGATACGTTCAGTCCGCATCCAAAGGCGCGATCTGCGAATAAACGGGCCTAAAATAGTTTTTCGAGGTCTTCCGGCCGGACCGGCTCGAGGTTTTCGACGACGAGATCGGCGTGGGTGAGTTTCTCCTTCGGGTAGGAATTCGTGACCGCGAGGCATTTCATCCCGGCCGCCTTTGCGCCTTCGACGCCGTGCAGTGAGTCCTCGATCACGAGGCATTCGTCCGGACGGATCGGGGGGGACGGGACGGGCTCCTTTTGGTTGATCTGGGCCAGCGCGGTCTGGAAGGCCTCGGGGTGCGGCTTTCCGTTTCGAACATCCTGCGCCGTGACCAGCACCGGAAAGGCGTCGCGCATCCCGCCTTTGTCCAGCGCGAACTTCACCTCGCCGCGGAACGCGCCGGAGGCGATTGCAAGCCGGTATCGTCCCTGAAGTTTCCGCACCAGATCCACGACGCCGGGATAGAGGAACAATTCCTGCTGGGATAGCCGGCGGTAGATCTCCATTTTCCGGATGATCAGTTTCTTCAATATTTTATTGTCGACCGGCCGGTTGTGGGCGTGTAGAACCGTTTCAAAGCAGCCCTTGTCATCCATCGCGAGATACTTTAAAAAGTATTCTTCCGTGGACAGAGAAATTCCCTCCTCCGCCAAAACCTCCTTGAAGGCCTTGAGGTGGTGCGACTCGCTGTCCACGATCACGCCGTCGCAATCAAATATTACCGCGCGTAGCATGACACTACTATAACAGAAATAAAATCCGAGAACAAATTATCAGAACGAAATGAATGGCACGAGGAGCCGGCATGGGTTTGACCTGGCTCGCAAGAAAAAACCCTGCCTGATCGGGGCAAGCGAATCCTACCCGATCAGGCAGGGTTGATGAAGATTTATCTTGCTACTTCATGTTAGTGCTGGTACCAGACCCCCAAATGCAAACTGCCATCGTTGGTATCCTCTCCGCCCAATATCAGAACATGGGGGTTGCCGCTCACATCGACAAAATAAGTCGCAGAGTGGTTGAAGAAGTTGTATCCCCCTGCCGAGCCTGAAATCGTGTGGCTGCCGGTCGCACCCCCGAAGCTTGCTACGGAGCCGTCAGTGTTGATGGATGCATAGCTTTCTTCCGTAGAGCCTGAAGTGTCCCCCCCATACAAACCTCCGCTGACGAGGATGTAGCTTCCGGCCACCACGGCGGTATGTTTCTCCACGTTCTTGATCAAGCCACTCCCGTTGGTCGTCCAGGGAGTGTTGACCAATGCGCCGTTTCGGATATTGACCTGATTGTAGTAGATGGTACTTTGACTTGCGCCTGCCATCTTGGTGATGGGGTCCGCCGCGGCGTTGTCGCCCCCGAGGACATAAAGGTAACCCGCAAACGTGACAAGCTGATGATAGGCTCGAGCCTCCGGGAGGGCCGGCAAACCGGTGTCCCAATTCCCCAGCGTGCCGTCGCTGTTGAGCTTGGCGGAATAGACCGTCGCGACCGGCGCGCCGGTCGAGTCATTCCCCCCGGCCACGTAGATCCGTCCATGGAAAATCACCGCGCTTTCGGCGAACAAGGCCTGCGGAAGCGCCGTCGTCGTAGTCCAGGCACCCGTTCCGCTGGCGGGGATCGTCCCATCGGAATTGAGCGAGGCGTAATAGACCGTGCTCGTGGCCACGCCTGTTCCATCCAGCCCGCCCAAGACATAAAGATTGCCGTTGCCGCTGACGAGCGAATTAAAGCTGTTGGCGCTGACGGCCGCGGCAAAGCCACGCTTATCGGGCAGGGAAGTTGTGGAGGCCCAGGACGCATTGACGAGCGCGCCGGTGGCATTATCCATCACGTTAAAGTCAACCGTGTCGACATTCAACGTCTTGTCGGCGGCCGTGCCGGTCGAGGTGTTCCCGCCCAGGGCGTAAATGTAGCTGCTCGTTCCGATCGGCACGATCACCGACGGAAAGCCCTGTTGAGCGGCCGGAAGACTCGACGTGGCGGTCCAAAGAATGGTGGAAGGGCTGAAACTCACGCTTCCCAGGATCAGGAAATTCGAAGCGGCGCTGGTTCCGCTCGGCGTGGTGACGGTCACTTTGTAGGTCGTGGAGGCCGTCAACGTATTCGGAACCGTGCCCTCGATAAAAATGTTTGCCCAATTCCCAGCGACAAAATCGACCGAGGCGGTCGCAACGACCGCGCTGGTGCCCGAATCACGAAAATCGACCGAGTAACCGGAGGCCGGCGCGGCCGAAAGATCCCCGAAATTGTTTCCATCAATAATAAAGAGGCTTCCCACCGTGCCGCTGCCGGAGAGCCCTCCGTTGATGTCGGTGACGGTCGGAGCCGCCATGGTGAAGGCATTCGCCAGAGTTGCGGCGCCTCCATCCGAATTGGTGACGGTGATATTGTACTTGGTCGCGTCGGTGGCCGTGACCGCCGGAACCGTTGCATCCATGCTTGTGGCGCTAAATGTTTTCACCGTTGCGCCCACGCCGGTTCCGCCCGCGGCGGGCGTAAAGGTCACGGTCGGATCGGCTCCGGCGCCCGATTGTTTAAAATTCGTTCCGGTAATCGTGACCGTTGTGCCGACGGTGCCGGTGCCCGGACTCACCGCGGTCATTGTGGGAGGGGTGACACTGCTCCCGCCCCCACCCCCGCCTCCGTGTCCGCAGCTTTGAAGGATGAGAGCGAATAAACAAATCAGCAGGGAAATCCTTTTCTGAATTGTGATTGTCATCACGGTTCTCCTAATCTTGAGTTTTATTTTTGTCGGATGCAGGGCATGGTTGAAATATAGCAGAAGATCATGGGCTGTCAAGCATGGGACGGGTTTGTTGTCAGCTCTCCATAATAAACGTCACGGGGCCGTCGTTGTGGAGGGAGACGATCATTTGTTCGCCGAACCGTCCGGTCTCGATCGTGAGGCCGGAGGCGATCAGGCGGTCGACGAACCGATGGTACAAGCGCTGGGCCGGTTCGCGGCCGGCCACGGATTCAAAGCTCGGCCGTCTTCCCTTTACCACCATCGCGATCAACGTGAACTGTGAGACGGCCAGGATCTGGCCGCCGATTTCCTGGACGGAGCGATTCATCTTTCCGGCCTCGTCATCGAAAATCCGGAAGCCGAGGATGCGGTCGGCCAGATGGTCGGAGTCCTCGGCGGTATCGTCCTTCGCCACGCCGAGCAGCACGACCAGTCCCGGGCCGATCCGGCCCACGACTTCTCCGTCCACGCTGACCTGCGCCTCGATCACCCGTTGAATGACGGCCTTCATGACGGCTGGATTCCCTTCTTCGAGATTTTCGTCTTCACCATTTCCCAGAGAAAACTCTGCTCCTCGGACCGCAGGAGGCGGTTGGCCGCGATGTAGCTTAAGATGGCCAGCGCGATCGCGCCGAACAGCCAGATCGCCTTGACGTCCCATTCGCCGGGGAAGGACCAGATTTCCTGCCGGCCCGTGATCCATCCGATCAGACCGACCGGGATCGCGGCCGCGACAGTGTTGCCGACCGAGCGAAGAATCACGGCCCATTCGATTCCATGAAGGCGGCGGTTTAAAATCCAGATCAACAGTCCGAAATTCAAAACGGCCGAGAGTGACGTCGCCAGCGCGAGCCCGCCGTGCTGGAGCGGCCGCATCAATAAAAGACTCAAAACGACATTGGCCGCCATCGCCGCGACGGCGGCCTTGACCGGCGTCTTCGTGTCCTGAAGCGAGTAGAAGGCCGCGACCACGATCCGGATGCCCGCGAAGGCCGGAAGGCCGACGCAATAAAAGAGCAGCGCGGCGGCCGTGCCGATGGTTCCGGCGGACGTGAACCGTCCGTGTTGGAAGAAGAGATGGATGATCGGTATGCGAAGCGTCATCAGCCCGATCATGGCCGGGATGATGATAAAAAGGACCAGACGCAGTCCGAACGAGAGCGTCTTTTTCAATTCATGGATCTGGCCGTCGGAGGTCTGCTTCGCCATCGTGGGAAGAATGGCCGTCCCCAGCGCGACGCCGAAGATTCCGAGCGGGAAGAGCACGAGCCGCATCCCGTAAAAAAGATAGGTCTGGCTGCCTTCGGGA
>JACQFA010000091.1 GCA_016200255.1 Nitrospirota bacterium
AAATGGGCATCGAACCTTTCATGGTTTCTACCGCGGTGATCCTGATCATCGCCCAGCGCCTGGCTAAGCGTGTCTGCGGCGGCTGCAAGGAGCCGGATCCGAGTGTCACGCCGGACCTTCTGAGAAGTCTCGGGATGAAGGACGCGGAGATCGCGACCGCCAAACCAATGAAAGGCAAGGGATGCGACAAGTGCAATAACAAAGGCTACAAGGGGCGCTGTGCTTTCTACCAGATCATGCCGATCACAGAGACGCTAAGGGGAGCCATCATTCAAGGGAGAACGACGGACGAGATCAAGAAGGTTTCGATAGAGGATGGCGTCAAGACGATCCGCATGAGCGGCATGTCCAAAGTCGCTGAAGGAGTCACGACCATCTCGGAAGTAGAAGGCGCATCCGTGGCTGACTGAATCGGATGCCATTGACCAATCGAGTGAGGTGACTGCATGCCTGTTTTTGCATATGCCGGGAAAGCCAAGGGGGGCAAGTCCGTCACGGCGGAGGTCAACGCCGACAACCGCGAAGCGGCGATCGACCAACTGCGCTCCCAGGGCGTCACCGTCACTTCCATTGACGAGAAAAAGAAGAAAGCAGCAGTCAAAAAGCAGAAGGTTACCGACAAAGACATCGTTGTTTTCACCCGCCAGTTCGCGACCATGATCGGCGCCGGGCTTCCCCTGGTCCAGTGCCTCGAGATTCTCTCTACGCAGTGCGACAATAAGTCCTTCGGCGCGATAGTCGGCGAGGTCAAGGCGGATGTGGAAACCGGGACGACATTCGCCGACGGCCTCAAGAAACACCCCAAGGTCTTCAGCGGCCTGTATTCCAACATGGTGCAGGCCGGCGAGATCGGCGGCGCGCTCGACACCACGCTGATTCGCCTTGCTGCCCAGCTGGAGAAGGCGGCGAAATTAAAGAGCCAGATCAAAGCGGCCATGGTCTACCCGACCGCCATCATGGCGGTCGCCCTCATCGTGGTATCGGTCCTCCTGGTCTTTGTAATTCCGATCTTCGCGAAGATGTTCGCAGACTTCGGCGGGTCGTTGCCGGCCCCCACCCAGTTCGTCATGGGCGTCAGCGAGTTCATGCAAAGCTACATTGTTTTCATGATTATGGGGGCGGGCGGGGCCATCTTCGGGCTGAAAAAGTACTACGAGACCAAGGGCGGCCGGCTCAATATCGATAAGCTGATGCTGAAGTTGCCGGTGGCGGGGGACCTCATCCGCAAGATCTCGGTGGCGCAGTTCACCCGCACCTTCGGGACTCTGTTGCAGAGCGGCGTGCCGATTATGGAAGGGCTTGAAATCGTGGCGCGGATCGCCGGGAACATCGTCGTGCAGAATGCGATCATGGAAGCGCGCACCATTGTGGGCGAGGGCAAAACGTTGTCGGAGCCGCTGGGTAAGACCGGTGTGTTCCCTCCCATGGTCGTCCAAATGATCAATGTGGGCGAGGCGACCGGCGCCCTGGACGCGATGCTCGGCAAGATCGCCGATTTCTTCGATGATGAGGTGGATGCCGCGGTGTCGGCGCTGACGGCTCTCTTGGAGCCCATGTTGATGGTCTTCCTCGGGACGGTGATCGGGTTCATCGTGATCGCGATGTACCTGCCCATTTTCAAAATGGCCTCGGTCGTCGGCTAGGCTTCGGTGCGGCTCGGCGCAATGCATGGAAGCCCTCCGGGATAAGCTGAAGTGGCTCATGGGCATCAGGGTCGCCGTCGTGACCCTGACCCTGGGCGTCCTGATTTATTTTCAGATCGGCAAAAGCACCCAGTCCATTCCGGCCTATTACGGCCTGATCGTCGCGACTTACCTCCTGACCATCCTGTATGGCGTCCTCATCAAGCGGGTCGAGCGGCTGGCCCTGTTCGCCTACATCCAGATCGGAGTGGATATCTTCTTCGAAACCGCGCTGGTGGCGCTGACTGGGGGTGTGGAAAGCCCGTTCTCGCTGCTCTATATCATGTCGATCACGGCCGCGAGCGCGTTGTTGTCCAGGCCCGGCGGCTTGGCGGCCGCCTCGGTGGCCGGCATCCTCTATGGCGCGATCGTGGACATCCAGTACTACCGCTCCACCTACGGGATGCTCCCGTTGCTTTCGTTGCCCCAGGTGACGGACCTTCCGGTCCCCGAGATTTTCTACAATCTGTCCATCAACGT
>JACQFA010000099.1 GCA_016200255.1 Nitrospirota bacterium
ACTGTATGCTCCAGACGCTGCTGAGCGTTATTAAAGGCTGTATCGTCCGGGCGTATGAGTACCGACGTCGAGCAGGCGCTCAAGATAAAGGAAAGGACCATGGCAGCCATGAGGTTGGTTCTTCTTGGTGAAGCCGAATGTCTGTATCGCTGGAACATCATCAGCAGGGTCCGCAAGAGTAATCCGCGTGGCAGCGCAAGTTTCTCCTCCCAAACACTGCTGAGAAAAGATGGAATCCACGCAGAAATTAATGAGCGGTCTTCGTATCGTAAGTCTTGACCTCGAAGTCATCAAAGTACGAGACCGAATCGGCCTTGGTCCACAACCCCACACGGCCGGGTTGATTGAATGTATGATCCGTGGCGGTCAGAACTTCTTTGCCGTCAAAATGAAGTGTGAAAATATTCTGCCGGAAGATGACTTTCAAAGTATGCCATGCTCGGGGAGTCACTTTCAGATCAATACTCTTGAAAGATCGGCGCTTGCCATCCTGTACATAGTAGATCGTGTAGTTATCCTCCAAAGCATTCGCACGAGCAACGTAGTAGTTGTTGGCATCCTGGTAGCGCCACACTAATCCGCCCGCTTGATCTTCTTGACCGGCCACCGCTTTGAATTTTACGCTGACCTCACCGTCCTGAACTGTGACTCCATCTAAAACAGCCAATGGAAAATTGTTTCCTCCCTCGGCATGACCGACTTGCGCCAAGATATTGGGTGTAGAGGGAGCGGTTTTATCTGTCTTCACCTCCCATTTTACAGACGGCCCCTTGCCGGTGACCTCAAAAACAAAATTCTTAGGAAGCTCATCGCTTTTTTCATGATCGAAGCTAAAAACCATGGGCGCACTGAACTCCGCCGCATATCCAACACGACTCAACGGTAGAAGAATTAAGCAAGAGAACAAAATACTCAGCCTCCTGGACCATAAACACTGCATATGGTTTCATATCGCGATGAATAATTTATATAGGACACCCACTCCAGCCCCTCCCAAGACAACATAAAGGACGTTCCACCTGAATTTCCAGAGACCGAGAAAAGCGACACCCGCAAGGAGAAGCGCAACCCAGTCGAATGGGGCCGCGCCGGGAAGAAGAACATGTGCGCCAAAGAACACGGCCAGATTGAGGACGACGCCGACCACAGCCGCCGTGATTGCCGACAGCGCGGCCGTGAATTGCACATGACCGCGCGTCTGTTCAATGTACGGGGCGCCAAGAAAGATCCATAGAAAACAGGGAAGAAATGTAAAATAGGTCGCGACGAGCCCCCCCATGATCCCCGCAAGTTGTGGTGATAACCCCGTTGCTTTGGTCCAGGCACCGATATACCCGACAAACGCAACCACCATAATCAGCGGACCCGGAGTCGTCTCGGCGAGTCCCAGCCCATCGATCATCTGGCCCGGGTGAAGCCAGTGATACGTCTCCACGCCGGCCTGGGCGATGTAGGGCAGCACCGCATAGGCGCCGCCAAACGTCACCATCGCCGCCTTTGAAAAGAACAACCCTTCCTCAAAAAAGACGTCCGACGTCCCACGCCACACGCCCAGCACCACCAGCGGCACGATCCAGAGTGCCAGGCAGATGGTCAACACTCTGATCGCGCGGGCCGGCGTCGGCCGCGTGTGCTCTGCGGGCGGATGATCATCCGAAATGACGGTCGCCGATCTTTCCCCATGCCCCTTGATGATATAAAACTTCTTCGGCCAAAGCTTTCCGCCTGAAAATCCGATCACTCCCGCGGAGAGGATCACCCAGGGAAAGGGAATTTTCAGCACGTACAGCGCGAGAAAGGCCGCAGCCGCCAGCGAGAACATGATCTCATTTTTGAGTGCCTTCTGCCCAATTCGGATCACCGCCCAGGCGACGATCGCGAGTACTGCCGCCTTTAGACCGTAAAAGAGTGCGGCCACCGCGGGGACAGTTCCGAAGACCACGTAAAGCCAACTCAACCCGATCAGAATGAAGATCGAGGGGATGACGAAGAACGCGCCGGCCACGATCCCGCCCCACGTGCGATGCAGCAGCCACCCAATGTAGATGGCGAGTTGCTGGGCTTCCGGCCCGGGCAGCAGCATGCAGTAGTTCAATGCGTGGAGAAAGCGTTCCTCGGAAATCCATCGCTTCCGTTCAACGAGCTCGGCATGCATGATGGCGATCTGGCCGGTCGGCCCGCCGAAACTGATGAATCCCAGCTTGACCCAGAAACGAAACGCCTCCCGGAACGTCGGAGGTCTCAGAGACCCAGGCACGGGCATGTCAGCCATCGATGATGTTTCCCATTACCGCCAGGTCACTTCATCCCAGTAGAGATGGATAAAAACTTCATAGGGTGGAAAATTTTTGGTGTCGGGTTCCTTCGAGCGGACCCACAAATCGATCTCCATCCCGGCCGGATCGGTCTCTCCTCCCGGGAGCGTCCGCTTTTCGGGATAATGCACCTCATGGGTCTTCGGATCGCGGGAGCGTTCCATCACCATGAAGTGGGCCGAGTAGTCCTTGTAGAGGGGTTGGCCGTTCTTGAAAACATCCGCGCGGCCCCAGCCCGCCAGATAAAGCCAGGTCTTCGGATAGAGCGGGTCGCCGTTTCCGGAATCGCCGTGCTCGTACAGCCGGGTCGCGATGCCGCCGTCTTGATAAGGAGCCGCACCCGTAAAGCGGTCGAAGACAATCCGGTACTGATCCTTCCCTTCGCCAAACTCGGCCACGACCTTCCCGGTGTTGGCCCGCTCATCGAGATCGATCTCGATCGTTCCGGGCACGGATGTCAGATGTTTGCCGGCGTAGTCGAGATGGTCCCACGGTGATGGGTCCTGCATACCTCCCACCAGCGTGGCCTTCTGCCCTTTGAGATGGAACTGGCCGCTGTAATGAGGATGCTCCGTGGCCTGAAAGATCCGCGTGCCCTCTTCGCCCTTGGGCGTTCCAAACTTCGCAACCTCAGCGTTGGTGGATGATGAAAAAACCGACACGGCCAAAACCACCATCAGCGTTAGCCAACGCGAGAATCTTTCCAGAGTTTGCATGGATGACACCTCCTTCTATTCTTACCCTCTCCGTCCGGCCTCATTAATAGAGGACCTTACGGAGCCTTTCAAACAAAGTTCGAACTTACTTTAAGAGAAATCCTTCAGATTTGCAATGGAAAGATGGAGAATCAAAAGCGTGGGTATTATTTCATCCATGAGATCTCCGCCCTGCCCCGACTGCTTTTGTTGACAGCCGCAGGGAAAGGGGCTATGGTGAGGACACTTTTAGGAACTCAGAGGTCGTTGATATGGAATGGGGACAGAAACCACCGGGAGCCATGCCTGACTTTGAACGGGTTGCTCGCGAGTTTCGGGAACGGCTGCGAACGGTGTTCGGCGGAGGCGGGAGCTGGTTTTCGATCATCGGCCTGATCCTCGTCCTCATCCTCGCCTGGCAGTCCTTCTACATCGTCGCCCCCAATGAGCAAGGAGTGGTCAAACGGTTCGGCCGCATCGACCGGCTGACCCCTCCCGGTCCGCACTTCAAGATTCCGCTGATCGAAACCGTTCTGATTCCCCAGATTACCAAACTGCACCGTCTCGAGATCGGCTTCCGGTCCAGTGCCCCAGGTGGCACGAAAACGATTCCACGCGAGGCCCTGATGCTGACAGGGGATATGAACATCCTTTCGGTCGAGCTGATCGTCCAGTTCCGCATCCGCGATTCGAAAGAGTTCCTTTTTAATGTCGCCGACCTCGGCGAGACGATCCTTAAGGCCACCGAGGCCGCGATCCGCCAGGTGGTCGGCGAGAGCCATCTCGATGAAGCGCTCACGACCGGCAAGGCCGAGATCCAGCAGAAAACACAGGACCTGCTCCAGAAGAT
>JACQFA010000001.1 GCA_016200255.1 Nitrospirota bacterium
CTGACCGTCCTGGATTGGGACGGGGCTTTTATTTTTGATCCGCAGGGGGACTTTGACGCGAACATCGAACTGTTCGAGATCACCAATCTTCAACTCCTGAAATCCCGAATGCTCGATGAGGAGTTGGATGGGCGGCTGAAATCAACCCTGCAGTTGCTTCGCCGTAAACCGGAACAATCCTGGCTCCGTTCCAAACAGGTTCGATCAGTGTTGAGGGAAATCATCCAGACCCGGACCACCTCGATCCTTGAATCCCAGGCGATCGAGCACAGCATTAAATTGATCGGCGATTGGTACACGGCCCGGCTCTACGCCCTCATATCCAAGAAATTCCATCTGGACGAGTGGCGGCAAAACATCAGCGAGAAGCTGGACATTCTCGAAGACGCTTACACCATGGCCGCGGAAAATTTTTCCATTTCCTTCAACACCACGCTCCAATTCATTCTGATCGGCGGCTGGTTTATTCTACAGGTCGGCTGGTTCGCCCTGCTGTTCATGGAACTCTACCTCGCAAAATAAACCGGAAGCGGCCTCCCCTAAATAGCGCTTGACAAGAGGCAAGGCAATCCTGTATTTTGAGAATCAGAATCAATATCAATACAAACCGCGACCGGTGCGAGCCATGCTGAAAGGGTCCTCCTTGTACAAAGAAGTCGCCTTGCTTAAAAATTACTTGACAAAGAACCGTTTAAAACTCACCCAGCAACGGGAGACGATCTTGGAGGCCTTCCTCCGAGTGGATCATATAACGGCTGAAGAACTGTATCGTGAAATTTCCAAAAAGAAGCGTCAACGTATGGGCCTGGCCACGATTTATCGAACCCTGAACCTCCTGTGCGAAATCGGAATCGGCCAGCAACGCCATTTCGACGAAAACCGTACGATTTTTGACAACGTACTCCACAAAAAACATCACGATCATCTGATTTGCAATAAATGCGACAAGATCATCGAGTTCGAATCCCCTGCCATCGAGCGCCTTCAGGAAGAAATGGCCGCCCGACACGGCTTTACACTGAACAACCACCGCCTGGAACTTTATGGGCATTGCCTCGACTGGAAAAAGTGCCGGGACTGGCAAAAATCGGCCGACCGTTAAATTTTAAAAAATCTTTCATATGAAATCGAGAAGTATTTTCACTAATATCTGAAATGAGGAGGGGCATGCAACACCGCGGGTGGTTTGAAACCGGCTTTGCGTTCGGAATCCTGGCGTTGGCATTGGGAACGGCGGCCGCGGAGGATGAGCTTCGCGTCGTCATCAAAGATCATCAGTTCTCGCCTTCGGAAGTCAAGGTTAAGGCCAACACGAAACTGAAATTAATCATCAGCAATGAAGACGCGACGGCAGAAGAGTTCGAAAGCTTCAGTCTTAACCGGGAAAAGGTCGTACGAGCCGGTCAATCCATAACGATCTTCCTTCCTCCCCTCAAACCGGGCAGTTATGATTTCTTCGGCGATTTTCATCCGGATACGGCCAAGGGAAAGGTCATAGCAGAATAGATACCCATTTGCAGAATCTCTGGACGCCTGTCCAGCGAGCAAGGCGAGCGAGAGGGGGAGGCTCCATCCGGCTTCGCCGGTGGAGGGGGCGACGTGAGCCCCTATAAATGAATAGGAGCAGATGGGATGTTGGGAACATTTATAATCACATGGCGAGAGACGATCGAGGCGGCCCTGATTGTGGGCATCCTCCTCACTTATCTGAAAAAGATTGGCCAGTCCAAGCAGTTTCGTTTTGTGTACTGGGGAGCATTCTGGGCCGTGTTGGCCAGCCTGGCCTTTGCCGGCATATCCGAGTTCCTGTCCGCCTTCTTGCGGGATATCGGGCAGGACATATTTGAGGCGGCGATTCTATTTCTGGCCACGGCGGTTCTAACGCACATGGTCGTCTGGATGCACCACAACGCCCGCGAGATTAAAGGGGAGCTGCAACAACAGGCTGAACTGGCGATTTCCAAAAACCGGTTATGGGCTCTCGCCACGCTGGCCTTTGTCGGCGTGTTCCGCGAAGGCATCGAGACCGTTTTATTTCTCTGGGGGTTATTTCTCCAGGGAGGCCGGTTTGAGTCCGTCGCACCGCCGGTCATGGGGGGCCTGCTGGGCGTCGGGCTCGGAGTGTTAATGACATGGCTTTTCTTCAAAGGGTTCGGCCATCTCGATCTGAGGCCGTTTTTCAGAGTGAGCGGGATGATTTTAATTTTCATGTCGGCCGGGATGCTGTCATCCGGAATCGGTAAACTGGTCGCCGCGGGACTCGTCCCGCCGTTGATCGAACCGATCTGGAACACCTCCCGGCTCCTGAGCGAACGGTCATTTATCGGTTCGCTCGTGGCGGGCATTTTCGGATACCGCTCCAGTCCATCGTTGATCCAGGTGATCTTCTACCTGCTTTATTTCCCAATCACGCTGATCTGGCTCCGACGGCAAAGCCACGACCTGGCGCAGTGAACCCGATGCGTTTCATCCTTACATGCGGCCTTCTCACCTTGACCGTCCTGTCGGTCGATTTCTCGACCGGATCGGGCCGAGTTGATGCCCAAACAGAATGGCAGACCTTCGAGATCAAGGCGGATGAGTACAGCTTCACCCCCAACCGGATTCAGGCTAAAGCGGATCGCCCGCTGGAGTTGGTCGTTATAAATGAAGGACATGAACCGCATCAATTCCGGTCGTCCCTTTTTAAAAATCAAATGATCGAAGTGCAAATCGGAGAGAACGTCGTCCGGGGCCGTGGAATCGAGGTCGTGGATATCGCGGCCGGTGCGACGGCGAGAATCAGGCTTCTCTCCCCGCCTCCGGGACAGTTTGATTTCCAGTGCCGCATCCCCAGCCATCATGGAATGGACGGGATGCTCCTGATCGAGACCGATAAATAATGAGCCCCTTTTATCCATGGAGCGATCGGATTTTTGGAGTAACAGCGGGTTTCGTCCTTGCGGGCTTGTTGGGCCTTTCGCCGCCGGCGCAGGCGCTCGATTTTAAGGTCTATCCATACAACACACCAAACGAAGACGAGGTGGAACTGGCCTATTGGTGGACCGACTTCGTCCAATCGGACAAGCGCTATAACTACTTTGGGAAGGTTCTGGACAAACAGGGCCTGCAACAACAGTCCCTGGAGATCGAATACGGGATGACGGATCGCTGGACCATCGCCGGATATGCCGATTTTGAAAAACCGAAGGACGGGGATTTCAAATACGTCCAGGCACGTGCGGTGATGAGTCGATACCGTTTCTTCGAACAGGGCGAACGGTTTCTCGATGGAGCGGTCGAAATCGAGTACTATCTCCCTTACAAGAAATATAGCAATGGTGAAAAGGTTGAGACGCGGGTCATCATTGAAAAAGACATCCGGCAGATTTCCATCATGCTGAATCCTATTTTCGAAAAGGATGTCAGCGGGTCGGAGGTCGAAGCAGGAATGGAGTTCGAGTATGCCGCGGGCCTGTATTTTAGGGCGACGCCTCTGCTGACGCCCGGCCTGGAATTCTACGGCGTCATGGGCGAATTGAGCAACATGAAACCGAAGGACCAGCAGGAGCATTATATCTTCCCGCGTCTGGGACTCAAACTCGGACACCGCGCGAAGTTCGATCTCGGATACGGGTTCGGACTAACCCAAGCCAGCGACGACCGGGTGATCAAGGCCATCCTGGAACTGGAATTCCCATAACCATGATCCCGCTTCCAACGCTCACACTCAAACCCCAAACCGCCAAACGATTCAAGACCGGACATCCCTGGATATTCTCAAACGAGCTCGTCCGGCTGCCGAAGGAACTGGAAGCCGGACAGATTGTCGATCTCAAAAACCATCTGGGAGAATGGGTCGGCCGCGGTTATTTCAATCCACGATCCCTGATTGCGGTTCGTCTGCTCACCCGGAAACCGGTCGCCATTGACGAGAGTTTTCTTGAAATAAAGCTTCGGCAGGCGCAGGCCCTTCGCGAACAATGGCTGCCGGATGAGGCGGCCTATCGGATCGTTTTCGGAGAGGCCGACGGCCTCCCGGGGCTGGTCATCGACCGGTATGGCTCCGTACCCGCCGCCCAGCTTCTTACCGCGGGGATGGATCGGCTCATCGAACCGATCGTCCGGGTATTGGTCAAACGGTATCAACCGGCCACCGTAATTGCGCGCAATGATACCGCCAGCCGAGTCCTTGAAGGGCTGCCGCAGGAAAAACGCCTCCTCTATGGAGAGATCCCGTCCTCACTCTTGATTCAAAAAAACGGCCTGTCCTTTGAAGTGGACGCATGGGATGGCCAGAAGACCGGATTCTTTTTGGACCAGTCCGAGAACTATCGTTGTCTTGAGGAATGGGCGCGCGGCTCACGCGTTCTCGATGCCTTCTGCTATACCGGCGCCTGGGGGCTCCACGCGGCCAAGTACGGCGCGAAATCCGTTTTGGGGATGGACAGCTCGGAAAGAGCGATCCTTCAGTCACGGGCAAACGCGGAACGAAACGGGCTCGGCTCCATCTGCCGTTTTATAAAAGAAGACGTCTTTGAAGGTCTTCGCCGTCTTCAGTCCGCCGGCGATCGGTTCGACCTGATCGTTTTGGATCCGCCAGCCTTTGCCAAGAGCCGTCAGAAGGTCAAGGAGGCGATCCGGGGATACAAAGAGATCAACCGGCTGGCGATGATGCTGCTGTCGTCGAACGGTGCCCTGATCACCTGTTCCTGCTCGCATTTGATCGGACTTGAGATGTTTCGCGACATGCTTGTCTCGGCCGCGGCCGATGCCCAACGATCGTTTTATATCGCGGACTGGCGCACCCAGGGCCGCGACCATCCGATCGTGCTGGGAATTCCGGAGACGCACTATCTAAAATGTGTGGTGCTGCAGGCGACCTCTTAACGAAGGATAGAGGAATGAGAAAAAGAATCCATGCACGGTGGGTGAGAATCGGTTGGATCCTTCTGACATTGATTCTGGCGCAGTGCTCGACGTCATCCCGACCTCGAACGTGGGTCGCAGGGTGGCAGGACGCCATTCCCATGACCACGCCGAGGACCGGGGCGAAGGCTGTCGCAGTTCACGACTACGTCTACGTCCTCGGCGGCGGAGAAGGCATCCCGGGACCGGGCACGGTTCACCGCAGCGTGGAATATGCCCGAATCCGTCCGGACGGAACGCTTGAGACATGGAAAACAACCAGCCCGATGAACACGCCGCGGATATTTCTGGCGACGGCCCGGGCCGGTGATGTGATCTATGCGCTGGGCGGAGAATATTTTCCGGAAGGACAGATGCATCTTCTGAACAGTGTTGAGTGGGCCCGGGTTGGAACCGACGGCCCATTGGGGCCCTGGCATGATGCGAGCACCATGCTGACACCGCGACGCTCCCCGACAGCCGCGGTGGTGGGCGACTATCTCTATGCCATGGGAGGATATAATGGGGTCTTTCTTCGCACCGTGGAACGGGCCCGGATACTGGCCGACGGAGAACTGGGCCCCTGGGAATGGGTTCCCCAATCCCTGACCACCAGCCGCTATATTCATGGCGGCGCGGCGGTGGGGAATCGGATCTACGTCGTCGGCGGTCATCTCATGGAAAGCGGCCGCGGGAGCAGCGCGGCGGAATGGGCGACCGTCGGCCCGGACGGTCAGATCAATTCCTGGAAACCCACCAGCGCGCTGCTCCAATCCCGCTTTCTCGCTGGGTCAACCGCCGCGGGTGAATCAATCTTTGTCATCGGCGGATACGACGGCCGATACTTGTCGTCCGTCGAGCAGGCACGGATCCAGCCGGACGGAAACCTGGGCCCATGGAGCCAGACCACGCCGCTCCCCACACCCAGGGAAGGCCCGGCGGTGGCGGCTCATGGAAATAGGATTTATGTCATGGGGGGATCCAATTCAGGGGTTTTTCTGCGGACCGCGGAATGGGCCGAGGTGGATTCGGACGGACATTTAGGATACTGGCACAGTGAGCAATGATCAACAGAAGGAACAGACCCTATCGCTAAAAAACCACGAGGATTATTCCTCCGGTTTCAGCATCGCGCATTTGGCGAAACGGCCGTTTTCATTGATCAGGGCTTCGCCGAGCCGCCGGGCACAGGCATCGGAACAGGCGGCAAAGATCAAGCGGTAACCCTCGCCGTAGGCCCGGGATCCCACGCGAACCGGAGCCGCGAAAAGGGAACGATTCGACCGCCGCAGCGGCACGTCCACAAAAACCTCCCCGGCCTTGACCGGTTCCGAATCGCTCGATCCGACGCCGTGAACCACTTCACTCAATGCCCCTCCGCACCATGCGCACTCGCCGGCGATCTGCGCGTTCGTCTTCACTTATCCACTCCCGATCGCAACGCGTTCATCATCATGTCAAGCTGGCGATCAGCTTCTTGACCCGGGAGTCCAGCGGAAGGTCCAGCGCCAGCCGTCGGGCGGCGGCACTCATTTTGGACCAGGCGCCCTCCAAGATCCGTTGGACTTTCGTCTCGTCCCATCGGGCCAGATAATCCTCCAGTTTGATTTCAAGAAAGGCGAGCACATCGGCATCTTCCAAAAGTTGCGTATCCGGATCACTGGGATGGCGATGCCCGGTGATGATACGCTTGACCTCCCGGACGATCGCGTCCGAATAGCCGACGCGCTTTAAAATCTCGGCCGCGGCATCCGCCGCGAGTGTTGACGTCGCCGCGCGCCACTGATGATAACCGCCAATGTCCATGCGGTAGCGATTCCTCGGAATTTCCCAGCGTCTTAGCGTATGAGATCGCGCCGCCAACCGGATATCTTCGGGCGCGGAGGGATCGAGCCGCTCAACCCAGGCATAGACTTTCCGGGCAAAAATGAGTTCACGGGCATACGATTTCCGGCCGACCGTCTGTTGACGGAGATCCTCCCCGTTGACCCGGTCGAATTCTTTGATCGCTGTTTCAAGCAGTTTGTTCATATTTTTTGGAATGGCCAACCGATCCGGGCGAGCCTATAAAAAAGCGTACTGAAGCGGTTCGTAAGCCGAGTTCTGTACCCCTTTGGATCGCTCCGCCGGGGTGGCGACCATTTCTCTGGGATCCCGATTACTCGGAACCTCAAGCAACCAACCCGTTCCGCCCGGGATTTAACTCCGCTTCAGACGGGCCGTCCTAGGGTCCTCGCGGACCAAGCGGAACCTATTTGGTCTTGCTCCGGATGGGGTTTGCCGTGCCCCCGCCGTCACCGGCGGGGCGGTGAGCTCTTACCTCGCCGTTTCACCCTTGCCCAAATGAGTCTGAGATGGCTGGAGCTCCCTGCCACCTCTTCCTCACCGTCGGCGGTCTGTTCTCTGTGGCACTTTCCGTCCCCTCGCGAGGCCTGGGCGTTACCCAGCATCTTGCCCTCTGGAGCTCGGACTTTCCTCACCCCGCGTGTTCGTGCGAGGCGCAATCACCTGAACCACTTCAGTACGCGTGCATACTATACACCGTCCGACGGCGCTACTGCAAGCCTCCATTATTTCCGGCTGGCCCTCACATCCGGATCTCTTCCGAGTATCGAATCTCGGACTCATCCATGATCTCTTCGAGACAGGTGAAGCAGGTGAACGGAAAGGCCTCCACCGGCAGGGCGCAGGTCTCGGCCGTCAGTGTGTCGGTCTCGATGGCGGGGCTGCTGCAGGCTTTATGAATCATGACAATCACGTCTTCTCCTTATCGTCACCACCGGCTATTTCTGATTCGCAATATTCTCGATGGTTTTCAGGCGGCCGGCCTCGCCCTTTTTCAGATCCTCCGCCTTTTGCTTGGGTGAGGAAATGATCTCGTTCCCTCCCGGAATGGAACCCATCAACTTCGCGGCCTGGGCACGCATGAAAATAAAATAGCAGAGATAGGCCGACAGGACCACGATCGCCAGCATGCCCAGACGGAGCGACGTCTTCAGGAACGCGCTCTCGACCCGTTTTCGTAAAAAACTCAAGACCCCCAGACTCAAAATCAGGACGGGCAGAACCCCGATGATGATCAACCGGTATTCCGGCGGCTGGCTTTGAATCCATTCCCGCAGCCGTGTTGCAAACGAGAGCGGGTCGGGTTTCGGAGGCGGGGGCGGCTCCGGCATTTTGATCAGGGGCGGCAACTCGACGACTTGGGTGGACGAACGGTATTCGGCAGGAATGCGGGAGGGATCATCCGTAAAGACCGGTGTGCCGTTTGGACCGGCGTATCGGTAGATCGGACGATCGGACGCTTTCCCGAAATCCGTCGCGGCGGCGATGGATTTCCCCGACTCGTCGAACGCGAAAAACAGCAGGACCAGCAGAATAAGCGGAACGGTTTTCAATTCCCCTCCGATGCTTTGTTACAGATTTGTGGAACTGCTGGGAGCTTCGCTTCCCAGGATACGTTCGGCAATGCGGGCCACTTCGGCGTCGTGCTCGTGGTTCAGCGTGAAGATCCGGCACTGGAGGATCTTGGCCGGGATGAAATCGAAATACTCGCGCAAAATCTCCTTCGAAACGGTCTTTGTGGACGGATCGTAGACGTAGATCTGGAACTCCCCCATGCTGAGCGGATTGAGCGGCCGGGGATCCTGGTTCGCCATGTCCACTTTGAAGGGCAGTTTCTTCAGCGCCGGCGGGAGACCCTCGCGGATGCGCCGTTCCACCGTTTCCTGATCCAGGAAGGTCCGGCCCCGCTCGCCGCCTCGGGTCGGAAGCGTCACGTCATAGGCCATCTTCCATTTCACATCGCGGTGGAAGATCAACTGCCACTCCCCGTACAATTTCCGCTTCCGCGCGTCCGAAGACCGTTCCCACCGACGGATTTCTTCCAGCAACGACCATTCGGTCAGGTCCAGGTATCTCAAGAGTTCTTTGAGGGGATTGTAAGGAAAAATTCTTTGGATCGTATCATGGAAGATATCGCGGAGATGCAGATCGATCGCCCGCGTCGTCCGATGATAATACACATTCGAATAAAGATACAGGCGTGTGTTCAAAAACATCTGCAGTGCTGAAAACCCCGTCTTGTGGAGCGTCAGCCCTTTGCCCGTGAAAAAGGTGTAATGGATCAGCCGCCTGATGTCCACGGGACCGACCGCCACGCCGCACATGTAGGAATCCCGGAGAACGTAGTCCATGTTGTCGGCCGTGTAGATCCCGCCCAGAATCGGCTGGAGGAAGACCAACCACCGAGGATATTTGGCACTGTTCTTCAACGGGTCCTTCAGAATCAAAAAAGCCACATGCTCCGGATTGATCTCCTCGCCGCGCCCGAACGCTCCGGAAGGGCTGCGGCGGATCTTCCGGATCAGACCCCCCAGTTCGTCCCGGATGATATGCTGTCCCAGCACCTCATGCGTGATCCCGAACTTCGCCAGAAAGTTATCATCAAAAAAATGGCCGAACGGCCCGTGGCCGATGTCATGGACCAGGGCCGTGACCCGGAGCAGCTCCTCGATAAAATTCTCGGACGGACAGTCCGGGACGATCGCTTTCAACGAGGGGTAAAGATGGCGCGCGAACCGGCCGGCCAGATGCATCGCGCCAATGGAATGCTGGAACCGGCTGTGTTCGGCCGAGGGGTAGACCCAGCGGGCGCTCTGGAGCTGGTAGATGTACCGCAGCCGCTGCATCCAGGGGGAGTCGATGAGATGTTTCTCGGTGATTTCCTTTTCTTGATTCGGATAGGGAACGGTGAACGTGATGTATTCATGGACGGGGTCGGCGATGAGCGCCTGGCCTTCATAGGGCGATCCCTTAAACATGCGACGACTCCTCCGCGCGGTGGCGAAGATGGCGGTACTCCTTGACGAAGTAATAAACGCAAGGATAGGCGATGACGCTCGCGATGATCCCCAGCAGCGTCGTCCCGAGCAGGAACGGTTTGAGGTAAGGCTCCAGTTGAGGAATCGCGTTCACAATGGTGAGCTCCTGCCAATGGATCGGATGCAGGAGATCATGCCGGCCGTAAATCTTGATGCCCAGCCAGAGACTGGTCCCGAAGATCGGGGCGAAGGTCCAAGGATTATTCACCAGCGTCCCGAGAACAACCGGCACGGGATTCAGTCGAAGCGCCCAGGCGAGGAAAAAAGCGCTGATGAAATGGAGTCCGATAAAGGGCGAGAAGGAAATGAAAACCCCCAGAGAAAAAGCGGTCGCGATCCGGTGTGGATTCTCCCCCATATGGAGCATTGCCTTGATCTTGCCGCGCCAGTAGGAGATCGTTATCATGGATGCGTAAAGTGCTCGTAGCCTCTCAAGGTTAAAGGAGCCTCCCGGCCCCCCGGTCCGACCACGGTGATTCCGCGGCGCCTGGGAACAATCGCGCCGATCGGCGTGACCGACAGGCCCGTCCGTTTCGCGGCGGTCTCGACCGCCGATGCATTTTTTTGACCCACCGAAAAAAGGAGTTCATAGTCTTCTCCCCCCCGGAGGGCATAATCCGGCGCCGACCGGCCGAGACGGCCGGCATGGGCGGCCAAGGCGGCCGAAACCGGGAGACGGTCCGATTCCAACCTCGCCCCCACGCGACCGGCCTCGCAGAGATGCCGGAGATCGGACGCGAGCCCGTCCGAAAGGTCGATCATGGCTGTCGCCCACCCCCGACGGCCCAGCAGCCGCCCGAAGGCCACTCGGGGCTCGGGGAAAAAATGGCGGCAGATCAGATCGGATTCGCCCGCCATCGATCTTGAGTTTTTTCTCTTTTCTCGTTTCTTTAAAATTTCAAGCCCGGCCCGGGAGTCTCCCAGGCTGCCGGTGACATAGATCCGATCCCCGATCTGCGCGCCGGAACGGGTGACGGCGCGGCCCGGTTCGACTTCTCCCAAAACCATCACCGTGATCAGCATTCCCTTCGGCGAAGCAGAGGTGTCGCCGCCGATCAGCGCGACCCGATGCCGGCGGGCCAGCGACAACATCCCGTGATAAATTTCATCCACGGCCTTCACGGATGTTCGGCCCGGAACCGCGAGGCCGACCAGGAACGCGACGGGCCGGCCGCCCATCGCTGCCACATCGCTGAGGTTGGCGGCCATGGCTTTGTAACCGATTTGCCGGAAGGACCCGTAGGCCGGATCAAAATCGACCGCCTCGACGAGCAGGTCCGTCGTGACGATCAGATCCCGATGTGGAGTGATCCGCAGAACGGCCGCGTCATCGCCGATCCCGACGGGAACGGCGGCCGGCCGCGACGGGACCCGCCGACGGATGCGTTGAAGGAGACCGAATTCCCCTAGCTGGTTTAGACGCATGGCACGGAAGCGGGCATCCGGCTCAGCACCCACGTCATGGGCATCCTCAATTGTTTTTCCGGGCCGAGAATGCCGGCATCAGAACCTTTTCGCGGCGGACCTTCTGCGCCGCCGGCCGGGGAACCTTGGCGCCGGACACCCGTCGTCGGAGCGCCGCCGGAAGGACATCGTCCATGGTTTCGGCAAAGATGAACTCCATCCCGCGGCGGACATGCTTGGGCACTTCCTCCAGGTCCTTCTCGTTTCGCTTGGGAAGGATCACGGTCTTGATCCCGGCCCGGCGGGCCGCCAGGATTTTTTCCTTCAACCCGCCGATCGGCAGCACACGCCCCCGGAGGGTCACCTCCCCCGTCATTGCCACATCGCGTCGGACCGGCGCGTTGGTAAAAACCGAGGCCAGGGCCGTCGCCATCGTGATGCCGGCCGAAGGACCGTCTTTGGGGATCGCGCCGGCCGGCACATGGATATGGATGTCGTTCTTTGCAAACAGATCCGGTTTGATCCCAAGCTCCTTTTCTTGGGACCGGATGTAACTCAGGGCCGCCTGGGCCGACTCCTTCATTACATCCCCCAGGTGCCCGGTCAGCATCACGCCTCCCTTGCCCTTCATGAAGGTGGCCTCGATATAGATGATGTCTCCGCCGGTCTCGGTCCAGGCCAGACCGGTCGAAACGCCGACCTCATCCTTTTCCTGTTCGAGCTCGGGCAGGAACTTCGGAACGCCGAGGAGTTTATGGACATTGGCCGGGGTCACGGTGAACTGCTTCTCTTTTCCTTCCGCAATCTGCCGGGCGATTTTCCGAAGGACATTTGCCAGTTCCCGCTCCAGGTTTCGGACCCCGGCCTCGCGGGTGTACTGCCGGATGATCATCCGGACGGCCAGATCCGTCAAGATCACATTTTTCTTCGTGACGCCGTGCTCCGTCAACTGCCGGGGAATGAGGAAATTCAGCGCGATGCCGAGTTTCTCCTCTTCGGTATAGCCGGACAGCTCGATCACCTCCATGCGGTCCCGCAGCGGCGACAGGATTGTGTCGGTCATGTTGGCCGTCGTGATAAACATTACATGGGACAGATCAAACGGCACGCCCAGATAATGATCGCTGAAGGCGTTGTTCTGTTCGGGATCCAAAACCTCCAGAAGGGCCGCCGATGGGTCGCCGCGGAAATCGGTGCCGACCTTGTCGATCTCGTCCATCATGAAGACCGGATTGTTCGTTCCGGCCTGCTTGATTCCCTGAATAATCCGGCCCGGCAGGGCCCCGACATAGGTCCGGCGATGCCCCCGGACCTCGGCCTCATCCCGGATTCCGCCCAAGGAGACGCGGACGAACTCCCTTCCCAGGGCCCGCGCGATCGATTTCCCAAGCGAGGTCTTCCCCACGCCCGGCGGCCCGACGAAACAGAGAATCGGTCCCTTCATCTTGTCCTTCATCTTGCGGACGGCCAGGTATTCCAAAATCCGTTCCTTGACCTTCTCCAGATCATAGTGGTCCGCGTCCAGCACCTTGGAAGCCGCCTTGATGTCCAGATTGTCCTTCGTCTTCTTGCTCCAGGGAAGCTCCACCAGCCACTCGAGATAGCTCCGGACGGTCGAGGCCTCGGCCGAATCGGGATGCATATGCTCCAGCCGCTTGAGCTGCTTGTCGGCCTCCTTGCCGACCTTGTCGGGCATCTTGGCCTCTTTGATCCGCTTTTTGAACTCGCTGATCTCCTCGGCGCGTTCGTCCACGTCGCCCAGTTCCTTCTGGATCGCCTTGAGCTGCTCCCGGAGGAAATATTCCCGCTGGGTCTTGTCCATCTCGCCCTTGGCCTCGGCCTGGATCTTCTGCTGCATGTTCAGGACGCCCAGTTCCTTGGCCAGGATCTCGCTGACCTTCTTGAGGCGTTCCACGGGATCCAGGATCTCCAGAATTTCCTGGGCCTCTTCGACCCGGAGTCCGAGATTCGAGATGATCATGTCGCTCAGGCGGCCGGGGTCGTCGAGGTTCTCGATCACCACCAGGACTTCCGGCAGAACCAGCTTTCCGAAACTGCTGATCTTCTCGAGCTGCTCCTTCACGGTGCGGATCAGCGCCTCGAGCTCCAACGACCGTTCGGTGATCTTCGGTTCCACGATCTTTTGGATCCGGACCTGGTAATACGGCTCGGAATGAACAAAGTCGAGAATGCGGGCCCGGGAAAGTCCCTGCACGAGGATCTTGATCCGGCCGTCCGGAAGTTTCAGCATCCGCATGATCATTCCGACCGTCCCCATGGTGTGGATGTCCTTGGCTTCCGGGTTCTCGACGTCCAGCACCTTCTGGGCCGACATCAGGATCATGCGGTTTCCGGCCAGCGCCTCGTTGATCGCGCGGATCGACATTTCGCGCCCGACGAACAACGGCAGAACCATGTAGGGGAAAACCACGATATCCCTAACCGGTATGAGCGGAAGGGCCCCCGGAATCTCGATCGGCTGTTGCGTCGTTTCTTTATCCTGTTCCGCCACGCGAATGCCCCCCTTTATTTGATCTCGATTTTAATCGCCCGCTTGCGCCGGTCTTCAATTTTCGGAAAACGGAGGATCAGCACCCCCTGCCGGTAGGACGCCTCGGCCTTTTGCGGATCGACCGCAAATGGAAGATGGATGATCCGGCGGAAATCTTCAAAGCACCGTTCCATCCGCAGATAATGCCCGGCCCCCTGGCCTTCGCCCCGCTGGCCTCTCCGTCCCTCGATCGTCACTTGATTGTCCACAAGGCGCACCGCCACCTCGGCCGGCTCGACCCCCGGCAGATCGGCCTCGAGCACGATGGCCTCCGATTGCTCGTAGATATCCACCAGCGGAGTCTCGGTTTCGCCGACCATGCCCTTTCCTTCCCCTTCATCCGAGCGCCCGGATTCCTCAAATGATCCCAGCGGATTATTGATCATCTTGATATGAAAGAACCGATCCTTCGGCATGAAGGAGATCTCCCGCCCCCGGCTTACAACTTCAGGCTCTTGAGATACTGCTTGAATGACTTGCCCAGATCGGGACGTTTCAGCCCGAACTCGACCGTGGCCTTCAGAAAACCCAGTTTGTCCCCAGCGTCATAGCGCGTGCCCTGAAGCCGTTTCCCGTACATCGGCTTTTGCCGGGCCAGGATTCGAAGCGCGTCGGTCAACTGGATCTCCCCGTTTTTACCCGGCGGCGTCTTGTCAAGCGCGTCGAAAATTTCGGACGTCAGGATATACCGGCCGATGACGGCCAGGTTCGACGGGGCCTTCTCGGGAACCGGCTTCTCGACCAGGTCGTCGATCCGGTATAGATCCGTTTCGACCGGCTCGGCCTTGATCACTCCGTACTGATGGACCTCCGATTTCGGCACGGGCTGAACGCCCACGACCGGACACCGGAACCGGTCGTAGATCTGAATCATCTGCCGGAGCGCAGGCACCGGAGCGTCGAGAATATCGTCGCCCAACATCACCGCAAACGGCTCATTTCCGATCAAGTGACGGGCGCACAGAACGGCATGGCCGAGTCCCCGCGCATGGCGCTGGCGCACGTAACAGAAATCGGCCAGGTCTGCGATCTCCTGGATTTCTTTTAATAGGACTTTTTTTCCGTTTTCGCGGAGGTTCTCTTCCAGTTCAAAAGAGACGTCGAAATGGTCCTCGATTGCCCGCTTGCCCCGGCCGGTGATGATGATGATCTCGCGGATGCCGGATGCCACCGCCTCTTCCACAACGTACTGGATCAGGGGCTTATCCACCAGCGGAAGCATCTCCTTCGGAGAGGCCTTGGTCGCAGGAAGAAATCGGGTTCCCAACCCGGCGGCCGGGATGACGGCCTTGGTGACGCTTGAGGACGACATGGGCCCCATTCTACTTGGAGAATCGGTGAAAAGTCAATCCCGCCCTCACGCCAATGCGGCGAGTTCCTGATAGATTTTGCGAACCTGGCCTTCAATGATTTGCAGCGACTGTCCCCCATCAATGGTATAGTCGGCCCTGTTTTTCTTTTTGGACTGCGGCATCTGTGCCTCGATGCGCCGTACGGCTTCTTCCCGCGAGAGTCCGTCCCGTTTCATGATGCGGCCGATCTGCTTCCGCCGATCAATCGTGACTAGAATCACCTTATCCATCAATAGATCCGATCCGGTCTCGATCAGCAACGCGGCGTCGAACAAAACGATCGCTTTCGGATCCTTCTGCGAGATCGCCTTTCGGCGGCGTTCCTCCTCCCGGAAAACATAGGGATGGACGATCGAATTCAGCAGCTCTCTTTTTTCGGAATCGCCAAATACCGCGCGGCCCAGCTTGGCCCGGTCGAGCGTTCCGTCCAGATTCAAGACATCCGGCCCGAAGGCCTCCACGATCCGTTTCAGAACCGGGCCATCCGGTCGGACTGCCTCGTGGGCCAGCTCATCCGCGTCGATCAGATGGGCGCCCAGCCGCTCGAAAATCTGAGCCACCTGAGATTTCCCGCTTCCGATCCCGCCTGTCAGTCCGACGAGGAGCATCGCTTCTCCGCAACACCATTGCAAATGGAGACATTCTACCATACTACGGTAACCGGCTCCAGTCGCGTTGACTATTCAGACCCCCTCTGCTAAGCTTTCACCATGCTCCATGCCGATAAGAAAATCCGGGCGCTCCAAGAGAATATCGAACAGGTGATCAAGGGCAAGCCGGAGGCGGTTCGTCTCACGATCACGACGCTGCTGGCCCGTGGGCATCTGCTGATCGAGGATGTCCCGGGCGTCGGCAAGACCACGCTGGCCCACAGCCTGGCGCGTTCGCTCGATTGCGGCTTCCGCCGCATCCAGTTTACGAGCGATCTTCTTCCCTCGGATATCCTGGGCGTCAGCGTTTATAATCAGCAGAGCGCGGCTTTTGAATTCAAACCGGGACCGATCTTCGCGAACATCATCCTGGCGGACGAGATCAACCGCACCACCCCCAAAACCCAGTCCAGCCTCCTGGAGGCGATGAACGACGTGCAGGTCTCGGTCGACAGCCGCACCTACCCGCTTCCCAAGCCGTTCATGGTAATCGCCACGCAGAATCCGCTGGAATACCACGGAACCTATCCTCTGCCCGAATCGCAGCTGGACCGCTTCATGATGAGGATCCGGATCGGTTATCCTGATCCGTCGGATGAAAAGGTGATTCTCACGACCCAGCGCCTTTTTCAACCGGCCAGCGACCTTAAACCGGTCCTGACGGCCGGCGAGGTGCTGGATCTCCAGAACGCCGTGGATCAGGTCCGAATGGATGAAGGCCTCGCGGATTATCTGCTGGCCCTGACGCGGGCGACGCGGAACAGCGAGTTGTTGGGGCTGGGCGTCAGCCCGCGCGGTGCGATGGCGCTCCACAAAGCGGCACAGGCCTACGCCTTTGTCAACGGCCGGGCCTATTGCATTCCGGACGACATCAAACGGCTGGCCCCGCTGGTTTTCGCCCATCGCGTGATCGTCAATACACGTCTGGAGACCTATGGCCGGCGGGGCGAGGATGCCGAGCGCATTCTTCAGGAATTGGTGAGCCAGGTCCCCGTTCCGCTCTGACGCAAGCGAGCATCCCTTTTCATGGCCTCATTTCTCATCAGACTCCAGCGGCTGATCTACCGGAACCGGTCGATCACCTTCACGCCGGCCGGAACGCGTTTCATCCTCCTCACGCTGGCGGTCGGTCTCGCCGCGATCAATACCGGAAACAATCTTCTCTACCTCGTCCTCGGAATGATGCTCAGCCTGATCATCGTCTCGGGCATCCTCTCGGAACAGTCCCTCCGCAAGATCGGGGTCGGCTGGCGGTTCCCCGACCGGATCTTCGCGCGGCAACCGGTCCCGGCCGAGATGCGGATCACAAACGGCAAACGATACATCCCGTCTTTTTCCTTTCGAGTGGACGAAGAAAGCGCGACGGCTCGTTCCGTTTATACCTTCAAACTGTCGGCCGGAAAAACGATCGCCTCGCCGCAGTTGACCCGCTTTGAAAAAAGAGGCCTTCGAACCCTGCCCCCGCTCACGCTCCGCACCACATTCCCGTTCGGGTTCTTTCACAAAAGTCTGATCCGGCCGCAGGTTCAGACCGTCCTAGTCTATCCACGGATTCTTCCAATGCCGCCGGGCCTCCAGGCCGCGCGCGCGCGGCCCGGACAGGACCACGAAGACCGCCGGCGGGGATTCGGCTCGGAGCTCCACAATCTCCGCGACTATACATCGGCGGACGACGCGCGCGGAATTCACTGGAAGGCCTCGGCCCGCGAATCCAAACTGCTCGTCAAGGAATTTGAACGCGAGGAGGAGGGCCGCGCCCGCCTCTTCCTCAGCCAACATGTCCCGGGAGAGAGGAGATCGGAAGAGATCCTGGAGGATTTTGAACGGGCCGTCGTGCTGACGGCCTCACTGGCCCGGGAGCTCGATCGTCGGGGGTACGCCGTCAGCCTTCAGACGCTTTCGGAAGAAGCCTCCGGAGATCTGGACGCCATCCTGAAAACGCTGGCGTTGATCCAGCCGATTGATGATATAACAGATTCCACCGAAGCGGCGCCGGACCCTCTTCCGCAAAAAATCGCCGCGCTGGGCGCCACCAATGGAGGCGGACGCCGGATCCTGATTCTGCCTTTCGCCGATCCGCTCTGGGACGGCTTCCGCGGAGGGTTCTCGGAGACTCTCGTGGCCAACGAGCCCCGTTTCATAGAATGGGCCGGGGAAAAGATAAGGATGGAGGGATCCCGCTCATGACGCTCGACCGGGCCTTTCAGATCGCTTCCCGCCTGCTCGCACTGGTCGGACTGCTGTCGCTGATCCTGACAAACGAGTTTTCCTACCTGTTCGGTTTCACCGCGATCGCGGCCGTGGCGGCCAGCTTCTTCTTCGTCCTGACCGGAATACCCTTCCGCTTCGACCGCCGGATCTGGACCGGGCTCAACCTGGCCGCGCTCCTCTTTTTGGTCGTTGATACCTTCTTTTTCTCCCAATCGCTTTTGAGGGCCAGCACCTATTTCGTGGTCTTTCTCACGATCAACAAACTTTTCAATCTCCGAACCCCCCAGGATCATTCTCAGCTTTATCTGATCAGCTTTCTGCAGCTCCTGGCCGCCTCGACCTATACCATCGACGTCACCTTTATTATTTCGTTCATCCTTTATCTGCTGACAGCCACCTGGGCGCTGCTGCTTCATCACTTGACGACCGAAGCCGCCCGCGAAGCCGCGCCGGCGTCCGCCCGGCCGTCGGAAAGGACCTTGCCGGGATTAACGTGGCCTTTTTTCTTCAGCACGAACGGCATCGCGTTTCTTGCGCTGGGATGCACCCTGTTCCTGTTTATTCTGATCCCGCGGGTCGGGCTGGGCTTTTTCCACCGGTCCCAATCCAACCTGATCCGGATGTCCGGTTTTTCGGAAGAGGTGGACCTCGGCGCGATCGGGGCGGTCAAACGGGATTCGACCATCGTCATGCGCGTCCAGCCGTCCCGGCCGCTTCCGGAAGCCGAGGGTGTCTACTGGCGGGGCATGGTCTTCGATAGCTACGACGGCCGGAGCTGGCGGAATAGTTTCGGGTTCGGCCGGTTGATCTCCTCGGAAGGCACCGGGGTATTCAATCTTGGATACCGCCAGCACCCGGAACGAACGATCACCCAAGAGGTGATTTTGGAGCCGCTCGATACCGCCGTGCTCTTCAGCGCGCCGTTCGCGATCCAGATCAACGGCCGGTTCAATGCGCTCCGAGTCAACGCGATGGACGCCCTCTCCCTGCCGTCAGCCCCGGCCACGCGCACGGACTACATCGTCACCTCCATGCTCCCGCTGCTAACACGCCCCGATGCCGAGGCCCGGACCCTCTCCTATTCGCTTTCGGTCGCCCGGCCCTATCTTCAAATGCCGGAAGGATCGGACCGGATTGCGCGGCTGGCCCGGGAGATTCTCGAACAGTCACCGTCGGCCGTGACCGTCGGGCAGAAGATCGGGGCCATCGAAAAATATCTTAAAACAAATTACCGGTATACCCTGGACGTCAAACCGACGTCATCGGGCATGCCGATCGAAGATTTTCTGTTCGGACAGAAGGCCGGCTTCTGCGAGCATTACGCCACCGCCATGACCCTGCTTCTCCGGAGCCTCGGCATCCCGGCGCGGTTTGTGACCGGTTTCCTGCCCGGCGAATGGAACGAGTTCGGAAAATATTACACCGTCCGCCAGAGCAACGCCCATGCCTGGGTCGAGGTCTGGTTTCCGGAATCCGGCTGGATCCCGTTCGATCCGACCCCGCCGGCCCCGCCTGAGAATACCACGACTGTTTTGGGATTTCTCGCCCGGTCGATGGATTCGTTTCAGTGGCGATGGAACCGGTATGTGATTTACTACAGCATCCGGGACCAGATCAGCCTAGCCAAAGAAGTCAAGGACGATACAATGAAATTACGGTTTGAATTTACTGGACTGATTTCACAAATTTTTATTGTCGTCCAGGGCGTCTTCTTTTCGATGATTGTTCTGCCGTTGACCAACGCGGTGCTTCACCACCCCGTAATAACGTTGACGATTGGTCTGTTGATATGTATCGTCTCGTTCTCGATGGCACGCCGTCTAAAGCGGTTTGCCAAATCATTCTCTTTTCGATGGCCCGGCCGGACACGCCGGGCACGAACCGTCCCGTTCTATTTCCAGATGCTCGACCTGCTTCGAGCGAAGGGATTTTCTAAACCGGACACGCTCACGCCGCAGGAATTCATCCAAAAAATCCTGGCGCCGCCCTCCCCGCTCCGTCCCGCCGCGGCCGAGTTGACCGGCCTCTACTACCGCGTCCGCTTCGCCGATGTTCCTCTTTCCGATCGAGAACAACAACGCGTCGTCGAGCTCTTACAGTCTATGAAATCCGCCACGCCCTCGATGACCTGACACTGATCGACGGGATTGACGGCCTGTTGGGTCTGATATGGACAGGGACGAGGGAGGCTTCAGGCTTGATTAAATTTTGGATAGAACTTTTTCAGCAACTCGAACAATTCCCTGTATCCCAACTGTCCCGGAGCGGTCGGCTGGTCCAGATAGGCATAGGTCAGTAGCGATCCCAGGGCCGGGAAGAAAACGCGCGAAAGCGCGCCGTCTAAACCCATTGCGATGACGACGATGTTCTTCATCGCATTCGCGATCGTAAAACCGGCCAGGGTTTGCATATCCTCCGGCTTTGTCGTCCGCGCGGCGATCTTGACGATATCCGCCCCGAACGACTTTGCTTCATCCATAATGCCGTTTAACTCATTGAAGGTGGGAGTCCCGTCAAAATTATGATACGAAATGATGGCAATTTTCTTTGCCGCATGGACGGCCCGGACGACATCCGGCAGTATCGTTTCGGCCGACAGTTCGATATCGACGGCATTCACTTCGGGAATGATTTTCTTGAAAAGTGCAAGCCGCTCCGGCTCCGGCAAATTCCAAACGCCGCCCTCCGCTTTGATTCGAATCGTGGCGATGGTTGAACAATCTTTAAATCTGCCCGCCTCCCGTAAAACATGCTTAGCGTCAAAGAAAGCGTACTGGTCGATTCTCAGCTCAACCAGATCCAGTCCCAACTGACGCGCCTCCTGAATCAGATGCGGAGGCGTCGCATCGTTGAGACTGAGGACGATTCTCGGCGTTCCGTTGAGTTTTATGGATCCCAGTTTGATCATCGTCTGCCCACTTGGTTTTCCTATGATAGCCCCTAAAAAAAGAAGCTGTCAAGGCCAAAGCCTGAAATCACCCGGTCAAAAATTTCTTGACACGGCCGGGGCCGTCTGATAGCATCCCGCCGTTCGCGGAAACAGATCGGCGCTTAACCATTCCATTGCGCACCGCATCGACCCGGACGGGCATGCCACTGCCCGACCCAAACGGTTGAGGAGGATCCCGTGCCCCGGCTTCAAAACCGATCATGCTTTTTTACAACCTGCCCAAAATCCTTCATCTCCTTTTCAGACAAACAAAACGCGTTGACCTTGACCCGTTCCAGGAAACATTCATGAAGATCCGCCTGATAAAATCCGGGCGCTACGAGGGATATCAAGTCGGCATCAATGCGGAGGACGAAACACTCACGATCGAAAATACCGAGGGGAAGCAGGTGGCCAGCCTCGCGCTGGAGGATTTTCTCGACCGTCTGGGCGCAACGAAAAGCGAGTTCAAGCGACAGCATCCCCGGCTTGAGCTAGGAACGCACATCAAATATTTTAATTCCGAGGGCCAGCTCTGCGACGCGATCGCCAGCAGCCTCGGGGCCGGCGGCCTGTTCATCGATCAATTCAGCCCGCCGCCGATGGGAACTCCGGTCCGCCTCGAGATCCACCTGCCGGCTTCGAAAAATGTCATCAAGGCCGATTCCAAGGTCGTCTGGATTCGCAAAAGCATCGTAGAAAAGATCTTCTATCCGGGCATGGGCCTCAAGTTCACCTCGATTGCGGACAAAGACCGCGCCGAGATTCTCCAGTTTATTAAAAAGTTCAACCGGCAAAGAGGCTTCCACGAATTCGGCCCGGACCACACCCCGGCTTGAAGCACTACGGTGGAGTAGATTAAAAATAGAAATCCATCCATCCCTGGCTCCGCAGAACCCTCCTCGCGTTTCTTGACAGCCTGATCCGGAAAAGACTATGATGTTGATCCTCTCGAGGGTTTTTAAGATGTCTGCTTTCCGACGGACCAGAGCGGTCTTCCGGCTCGTTTCCCTGTCGATGATTGCATCGTCCGTTTTATTGCTATCCCCGCTTCTGCCCGTGATCGATCTTCCCTTTCAGTCCCGTCCCGTTCTGGCCGACGCATCAAAAGAAACTTCCGGGTCCGCCACGGTCGATGTCGCCACGTATGAAGGCGTGATCAACCCGGTCGCGGCCGAATACCTGGCTCAGGCGATCGCAGACGCCGCGAAGGATCATGCCGAGGCGCTGGTGATACGGATCGACACGCCCGGCGGGCTCGATACCTCGATGCGGATGATCATCAAGGAAATGAGCGCCTCCGAGGTGCCGATCATTGTCTACGTCTCGCCCGTCGGCGCGCGCGCGGCTTCGGCCGGCGTCTTCATCACGCTGGCGGCCCATATCGCGGCGATGTCACCGGGGACGAATATCGGGGCGGCCCATCCCGTTTCGATGGGCGGCGGCGAGATGGACAAGGAGATGAAGAAAAAAGTCGAAAACGACGCGGCCGCCTATATCAAATCGATCGCCGAGAAACACGGGCGCAATGTTCAATGGGCCGAGGACGCGGTGCGGGAAAGCGTCTCGGCCACCGAAACCGAGGCGTTGAAACTAAAGATTATTGATCTTGTCGCGGACGATCTGAACGCTCTGCTGTCGGCCGTGGATGGTAAAACGGTCGAAACCGCCGTGGGCAGACATACCCTCCGGACGAAAACGGCCGCGCAGAAAGCGTTGCCGATGACCGGCCGGCTGAAGATTTTGAACGCGTTGAGCGATCCCAACATCGCCTATATCCTGATGCTGCTCGGAACCTACGGCCTGATCTTCGAGCTGTCCAGCCCGGGCGCGATCCTGCCGGGCGTCGTCGGCGCGATCTGCATCATCCTGGCCTTTTATTCCTTTCAGGCGCTCCCGATCAATTACGCCGGACTGCTTTTGATCCTGGCCGCGATCATCATGTTCATCGCCGAGATCAAGGTGTCGAGCTACGGACTGCTGACGGTGGGCGGCGTCATCTCGATGGTCCTGGGCTCGCTGATGCTGATCAAGACCGATATGCCTTCCATGCAGGTCTCCTTGTGGGTGGTCCTTCCCACGGCGGTCGCGACGGCCGGCTTCTTCATACTGGTGATCGGAATGGCCTGGAAGATCCGGAAGCGAAAGCCGGTCGCGGGCATCGAGGGCTTCATCGGCCTCTCCGGTATCGCCAGGACCAAGATCCATCCGAAAGGCCAGGTCCTGATCCAGGGCGAACTTTGGGAAGCGGTCAGCGCCGAGCCGATCCGGGAAGGCGAACCGGTCGAGGTGACCGGCATCGAGGGATTAAAACTTCATGTCAAAGCGTTACAAAAATCAAGCGGGGGTAAATCATGACTCAACTGCTCTTCAGTCTGCCGGGTGTTTTCATCGTCATTGCGCTGTTTCTGTTTGTCTCGCTCAAGGTCCTCAAGGAATATGAACGCGGCGTGATTTTCTTATTGGGACGGTTTCAGACGGTCAAGGGTCCCGGTTTGATCATCGTCCTACCCGGAATCCAGAGCATGGCGAAGGTGAGCCTCCGGACCATCGTGATGGATGTCCCGCCGCAGGATGTCATCACGAGGGACAACGTCTCGGTGAAAGTTAACGCCATCATCTATTTCCGCGTGATCGACACACAGAAGGCGATCATCCAGGTCGAGGACTACCTCTACGCCACCTCCCAGATCTCGCAGACGACGCTCCGGAGCATCCTGGGGCAGAGCCAGCTGGACGAGTTGTTGTCCAAGAGGGAGGAGATCAACGCAAAGCTACAGCAGGTAATCGATCAGCAGACCGAGCCCTGGGGCGTCAAGGTCTCGGCCGTGGAGGTGAAGAACCTCGACCTGCCACAAGAAATGATCCGCGCCATTGCCAAGCAGGCCGAGGCCGAACGGACCCGGCGGGCGAAGGTGATCCATGCCGAGGGCGAGTTCCAGGCCGCGCAGAAACTGGCCGAGGCCGCGACGGTTTTGAGCCAGAACCCCGCCGCGATCCAGCTCCGGTATCTTCAGACCCTGACCGAGATCGCCGGGGACAAGAGCTCCACGACGATCTTCCCGGTCCCGATCGACCTTCTGGAACCGTTTTTCAAGCGGCGCGACACCGGAAAGTAACGGACGACCATCCCCTACCCCAGCGTCCTTCGGAAGCGCAGCACGCTCAGGGTAAAGATCGCGACGGCGAGAAAGGCCAGCGGAACCACCTGAGGCCAGAGCGTGTCGAGTCCGGCGCCCTTTAAAAAGATTCCGCGAATGATGATGAGGAAATACCGCACCGGGGAAAGATAGGATAAATCCTGGAAGAAGACCGGCATGTTGGCGATGGGGAAGGCAAAGCCGGACAGGATCATCATCGGAAGCATGATGAAGAAGGTCGTGATCTGGGCTTGGTTCTGTGTTTTTGAAATCGTCGAAATGAACAGACCTAACCCCAGCGTCGTCAGTATGTAGACGCCCGACAGTGCGAACAGGAGCAGAATGCTCCCCCGCACCGGAACGCCGAACCAGAAGATGCCGACCAGCAGAACGATCCCAATATCGAAAAAACCGATCACGACGAAAGGCAGCAGCTTCCCGATCATGAGTTCAGACCGCCGGAGCGGCGTGACGATCAACTGCTCGATCGTCCCGATTTCCTTTTCCTTTACGATCCCCAGCGCCGTCATCATGCTCGTGATCACGATCAGGAGCACGGCCATGACGCCCGGGATCATATAATTTTTACTCAACAGCTCCGGGTTGTACCAGACACGCAGCCGATTTTCCACCCTCGATAGACTCTCGACCGGCTTCAGATGGACCTTCGAGGAGAAGGCTTCCGTGATCCGGTTCATGTAGTTCAGCCCGATCAGTGCCGTGTTGGAATTGCTTCCATCCACGATCGCCTGAACCTCGGCCGGCCGGCCGCCTTGGAGCCGCTGGCCGAAGTCCGTCGGGATGACAAGAAGAACGACTGCCCGGCCGCGATCGATCCGGGCTATCCCGTCATCGTATCCGTTGACATATTCCTTGACGATAAAATACTCGGTCGGCGTGAACGCCCGGACATACGCCCGGCTTTCGGCCGTGCGGTTTTGATCCCATACCGCAATTTCGAGATTTTTGATATCGAAGGTCGCGCCGTAGCCCAGAAGGGTCAGTTGGATGATCGGCGCGATGAACAGGATCGGGAAGAGCCGGGGATCCCGCTGAAGTTGTTTGGCCTCTTTCCAGGCCATGGTCAGCATCCGTTGGATCATCCCGCCCTCATCTCATTCGGGTCTCGAACCGCCGGATGCTGATCGTTATCACGACCAGTGCAAACCCCAGAAGAATCAGCGTATGCGGCCAAACCGCCCCGGCGCCGACCCCCTTTAAGAGAATGGCACGGAGGATGATTAAAAAATTGGTCGACGGAATCAGAAAGCTCACGCCTTGAAGCGGCAGCGGCATGCTTTCGACCGGAAAGATGAAACCCGACAGAATGAAAGTCGGCAACAGCGTTGTCAAAAGACTGATGAAATAGGCCACGGCGCGCGTCTTGGCGATCGTCGAGATCAAGAGACCCAGCCCGAGCGTGGCCAGAAGGAAGACCAGCGACTGTGCGAGCAACTGGATCGCGTTCCCACGAAAGGGAACATGAAACACAAGCACGCCGGTCAAGACGGTCAGGATGATCACGACAAGGCTGATGATCCCGTACGGGAGCATTTTTCCGAGTATCAGTTCCGCCGGCCGGACCGGGCTGGTCAGCAGTACCTCCAGATTCCCGAGCTCCCGTTCTCTCACGACCGCCATCGCCGGCAGGGCGACGCCGATGATCATGATCAGCATTCCCACGATCCCGGGCGTGATAAAGATCGTGCTGTTCAAATCCGGATTGAACCAGATCCGGCTTTTGAGTTCGATCGTTTGTGAAAGCGCGGGTCGGGCCGGGGCCGGCGAAAAATTGCGCGAATAGTTGCCCAGGACCTGTTCCAGATAGCCGGAAGCGACGCTGGCGGTGTTATTGTCCGACCCGTCGAGAAGGACCTGGACGGGGGCAAGGGTTCCGGAAGCGATCCGGTCTCCGAACCGGGGCGGGATTTCGATATAAACCTTCGCCGCGCCCCGGTCCAGCAGTTCGGCCTCCCGTCCGCAGGCCTCCGTCTCGACCAACATAAAATAACCGGAACTGAAAAAAACATCGGCCAGTGCGCGCGACTCGGGCGTGCGATCCCGGTCACAGACGGCCGTCGGAATCCGCTTGATGTCGAGATTGATCGCAAACCCGAACAGGATCAGAAGCAGGATCGGCATCAGTACGACCAGTCCCAGCGTCCGCGGATCCCGCCGGATCTCGATAAATTCCTTGACCATGATCGCCCAGAGACGGTTCATTTTATTTTATCCCTTGTAGGGGCGGTTTGTGAACCGCTCCTACAATGTTTTCGACAGCGACACAAATACATCCTCGATCGACGGCTGGATCCGCTCCAGCCGCTCCACCGAAAATCCGGCTCCCTCTATGGCCGCGCGAAGGCGCGGTATCGCCTCCTCCGCTTTCGGCACGGCCACATGCAGTTCCTCGCCGTAAATATTGACGTCAACGATCCACGGAAACTGCCGGATCAGCCGGAAGGTCTCGTTCAGACGTCCGGACCGGACCGCCACGATCTCGTGGGCCTTGAATCCGGCACGGATTCGGACCGGGCTGTCCAGCGCAGCCAGCCGGCCGTTCCAGATGAACCCGATCCGGTGGCAGCGCTCGGCCTCCTCCATGTAATGCGTCGTGACGAACAGCGTCTTCCCCTTTTCGGCGAGGCCGTAGAAATAGTCCCACATCGTACGACGGGAGACCGGATCGATTCCGGCCGTGGGTTCGTCCAGAAAAATGACGGCGGGGTCGTGCACCAGCGCGCAGCCCAGCGCAAGCCGCTGCCGCCACCCGCCGGAAAGTTGGGCCGCCAGCGTTTTCCGGTACGACTCGAATCCGAGCGAGGCGATCAATTCCTCCGCTTTTTCCCGCGCCGTCCGGGCCGGAAGATACAGCCTCGAATAAAACCAGAGGTTCTCTTCCACCGTCAGATCGGAGTACAGCCCGAAGCTCTGGGACATGTAACCGATGAGCGGCTTGACCCGGTCGATCTCCCGATTCACATCGAACCCCATGATCCGGGCCGTTCCGGCTGTCGGAAGTAGTATCCCGCAGAGGATACGGATCGTGGTGGACTTCCCGGCGCCGTTCGGACCGAGAAAACCGAAAATCTCGCCCTTCTCGATCTGAAAACTGACGTCGTCCACCGCTGTGACTTTTCCGAACTGTTTGACCAGTCCGTCGGCGGCGATTGCGATCATGGTTTCACCTCTTGAATCAACAACTCCACATCCGCCGGCAGGCCGGGCTTCAGTTCCCCGTTCTGATTCTCGATCGCGACCTTCACCTCGAACACCAGCTTCACGCGTTCCTCTTTGGTCTGGATGGTCTTGGGCGTGAACTCGGCCTTGTTCGAAATATGCGTCACCTTTCCCAGATAGTTCTTCCCTGGAAAACTGTCCACCGTGATCCGGGCCTCGCCGCCCAGTTTAATCCGGCCGAGGTCCGTTTCCTTAAGATAGATCGAGACCCAGAGATGATCCAGATCGCCCAGCGTGAGGATGGGCGTACCGGACATCGCGAGTTCGCCGGGTTCGCGGTTTCTCAAAAGCACCGTGGATGCGAGCGGCGCCGTCAGACGGGTGTTGTCCAGCTGGGCAAGCGCCAGATCCAGCGCGGCCTGGGCCCGTCGGAATTCACCCCGTGCCGCCTCGATCACCTGACGGCGCGTGCCGGCCTTCAGCAGATCGAGATGCTCACGGCCCTCGCGCTGTTTGGCGACCGCCACGTCATAAGACGTCCGGGCCCGTTCCCATTCCTGGTCCGAGACAACCTTGTCATTGTGCAGCCGGTCCAGACGGTCCCGGTCGGTCCGGGTTTTCTCCAGATTCGCATTCGCCTCTTCGAGCGCCGCCTCCCCTTTTTTGATTTCCTGTTCGCGCGACCCGGCCTCAAGATTTGCAAGGTTCGCGCGCGCAGCCTCCACCTGGGCTTCCGCCCCCCGAACCTGAGCCTCAATCTCCCGTGTTTCGATCTGGACCAAGAGTTGGCCTCCCGACACGCGGTCGCCTTCATCCGCCAATAGACGCTCGATGCGGCCGGTGACCTTGGACTCGATAGCCACCTCGGTCGCCTCGATCGTCCCGCTGGCCGTGATGCGGCCTCCGTTCGCGCGGTGATTATAGTACCGAACGGATGCAACCGCTCCCGAAATGATAATGACGATGATCACTACGCCGACGGCAACACGTTTCTTCATGGCCGGACCTCCACCCCAGGGTTGTTCTTCGGACCGGTCAGCAATCCCATGGCCCGTGCCAGCCGCGCACGGGAGGACAGAAAGTCATAAACGGCGTTGGTATGATTCGCGCGGGCCGAGACCAGCAGGCTTTCGGCATCCAGGACCTCGGTATTGGTCGTCACGCCGGACTTGAACCGCTCCTCGGTGATGCGGTAATTTTCCTCGGCCTGTTCGACCGCCGTCTTGGCCACGGCTATTTTTTCCTTCATTTCCTGCGCGCGGAGATGCTGCTCGCGAACTTCCAGTGCGATGCGGTCTTCCAGCGACCGGAGATCGTCTTCGCTCTGACGCAGACGGATTCCGGCCCGTTCGACCTCGTGCCCGGTCCTGCCCCATTCCCAGAAGGTCCAGCGCAGCACGCCCAGGACCTCCCAGTTCTCCGGAAGAATAGTCGTCGTTTCCTTGGCCCGGTCGTAATGCGCGATCGCGCTGAGTTTGGGATAATAATCGCTCCGCGCCAGGCTTTCACGAAGATGCATCGCTTCGACCTGGGTCCGACCGGCCGCCAGTTCCAGACGACGCGACTGGGCGGTCTTCAAGGCCTCTTCATAGGCCGGCAGCTCGGTCGGGTCGTCCGCCTTCGGATCGCTCACCGTCATCGGCGAGGCAAGATCCTGTCGCAAAAGATTGTTCATCGCCATCTTGGCCAGTCCGGCGTTGTTCCGCGCCGTGAGAAACCGCTGCTCGGCCTCGGCCAGGTTCACGGTCGTTTTCAAGACTTCATTATAGGGAACACTGCCGGCGTTGTACGAGGCCTTCACCGCGCGGAGATGCTCCTTGAGGTCGGACACCTGAAGCTCGGACACCGCCTGAAGCCGTTCCGTCTTGAGAATATCCCAATACGCCAGTTCCACCCGCAGCAGAAGATCCTGGATCGCCTCCTGAAACCCGAAGTCGGCCGAACGGTATCCTAGTTGTGCGGACTCGTACGCGTAATAGATCGAACCTCCGGTGAACAAGGGCTGCTCCAGCGTCAGCCGAAGATTATAGTTCGTCAAGGCGCCGGTTGTCACGTCCGCATCGACCGGCGGAAACGGCGGAGACGCATTGAAAGCCCCCGCCGGGATCTGAATCCGCTGTAGATCACCGGCACGGCTATACCGGGCCTCGGCCGAAAGTTTTGGGAAAAAGTCGGTGAACTGACTTTGAGTCAAGGCCCGTGCGCTCAAGACCTCGGCCCGGGCCGATTTAAGCCCCAGGTTTCGTTCCAGCGCCAGACGATTTGCCTCATCCAGCGTCATCGGCCGGGCCGTGTCCTGCGCCGATACCGAAGCGGGTCCAGACAAAAACAAAAAAAACAAGAGGACAAGTCCCGCTTGCAGGGGCGTATTGCAATACGCCCCTGCATGACTCTTCTTCATACGCGTCTCCATGGGATCATCACCTTTTCGCTTTCGCTTAGATTCTGAAGGACTTCGGCATCTAGGTCACAGGGGTGATTCATGAATCGCCCTTGTGCCGGCTCCATACTACCGATTTCATCACGGCCGCGTCAAGGTTGGGGGTTCACGGATCACTGGGCGGGATTATGATTTCAGGAAGGGTTATTCGTTGGTTGACTTTAAACCCCACGGCGATTCGCCCAACCATCGGGTCAGATCCTCGGCCGGCATCGGACGGCCCATGTAGTACCCCTGCGCCTCGTCGCAACCCAAAGCGGACAGCCGGTCCCAGATATCCTGGTTCTCCACGCCTTCCGCAATCACCTTGAGACCCAGGTTGTGTGCCAGGTCAATGGTCGAGCGGACAATCACCGTGTCGTTTTGATTTTTGGCCATGTTGATCACAAACGATTTGTCGATCTTGATCGAATCGACCGGCAGCTTTTTAAGATAGGCCAGCGATGAGTAGCCGATGCCGAAATCGTCGATCGAAAACCGGATTCCCAACGCCCTCAGCCGGGTGATCGATTCCAAGGCACGCGCCGGATCGGCCATGATCGCGCTCTCGGTGATCTCCAGTTCCAGCCCCTCCGATGCGCCGCTGCTGGCCCGTAATAATTTGACAAACTGGTCCGGAAGGTGCGGATCCAGAAGGTTGCGGGCCGACAAGTTGACCGCCATCGTGAGCGGTATGCCTTCCCGGCGACACGCAAGACACTGGCGCTGGGCTTTGTTGAAAATCCAGAGGGTCAGCGGCTTGATCAGACCGGTCCGCTCGGCGGGCGGAATAAACTCATCCGGCGGGATGAAACCATGCTCCGGATGCTTCCAGCGCACCAAAGCCTCGACCCCGATGACCCGGCGGGTTTTCAAGTCGATCTTGGGCTGGTAATGAAGAAACAACTGGTTCTGCTCAATCGCCTGGCGCAACTCGCCCATGAGCGCGAGACGGCGGGGGCTGTGCCGGTCATGCTCGGCATTATAAATGATGACGCCGCTGCCGGACTGCTTCGCCGCGTACATCGCCACATCCGCCCGCTGCATCAGGTCGTCCGGGGTCGCGCCATGATCGGGATAGATCGCGATGCCGATGCTGGCCTCGACCGCAACGGGCAGTCCCTCGATGATAAAAGGCGGTTCCAGGGCCGTCATGACTTTCTGCGCGACCAGCACGGCATCGCCCGATCCGGAGAACGGAAGCATCACGACGAACTCATCCCCGCCCAGACGCGCGACGACATCGGATGGCCTCAATGAGGCCTGCAGCCGTGAGCCGACCTGTTGCAGCAAGCGGTCGCCGCGATGATGTCCCAGTGTATCGTTGACCTCCTTGAAATGATCCAGATCCATCAGCAGAATGGCAACCGACTTACCATCGCGCTGACTGTCCGAAATGACCTGGTGCAGTTTGTCGAGGAGCGAGGCCCGATTGGGAAGGCCGGTGAGGGAATCGTAATAGGCCAGGTACCGGATTGTTTCCTCGGCCTGCCGATGCTCGCGCCTTCCCGCAGCCTCCTTCAGCTCCCGGTCGACGGCCGGAAGCAGCCGCTTCAGATTGCCCTTCATAATGTAGTCATTCGCGCCGTTCTTCATCGCCTCGACCGCGGTGTCTTCACCGATCGTGCCGGACACAAAGATGAAGGGAATATCCAGCCCCCGTCCCCGCAATAACTTCAACGCGGCCACGCCGTTGAAATGCGGCATGGAGTAATCACCGAAAGCGATATCCCATACCTGCCGATCGAGCGCCGTGTTCATGGTTTCGGCTGTTTCCACGCGCTCATGCGAAACATCATACCCGCCGCGCTGCAGTTCCCGTACGAGCAGCTTTGCGTCATTCTCCGAATCCTCAACAAGCAAAACGCGAAGGGGTTTTTCCATGGCCTCTAGCCTCCCGTAGATGGGGTCTCATTGAGCACGAGCCAGTACAGTCCTAATTGTTTCACGGCCTCGATGAACTGGAAAAAATCCACCGGCTTTCGAATGTAGCTGTTGGCGCCCAGACTATAGCTTTGGATCATATCCTGTTCCTCCTTGGAGGAGGTCAGGACGACGACCGGCAACAGCTTCGTTTTCGGGTCTTCTCGAAGCTTTTTCAAAACCTCCAGTCCGTCCACTTTCGGCAACTTCAGGTCCAGCAAGACCACCGCGATGATCTGATCGGGGTTTCGCGCGGCGTAGGCTCCCCGCCTGAATAGTAAATCGAGGGCTTCGGCGCCGTCCCGGGTGACCACGATTTCATTCGCAATATTGTTCTTTTTCAGGGCCCTCAGCGTCAGGGCCTCGTCATTCGGATTGTCCTCGACCAACACGATGATTTTTTCGTGCATCCCGCACCTCCGGCGTTGTGTTGCAAACCAAGACTGAAACTACAATGTAAAATAAAACGTGGCGCCTTTATCCACGGCCCCGTCGGCCCAGATCTGACCGCCGTGCCGGTGAATGATCCGCTGGACCGTCGCCAGCCCGATCCCCGTTCCGGGAAATTCCGAGACCGAATGCAGCCGTTGAAACGCCCCAAACAGTTTGTGCGCATAGGCCATGTCAAAACCCGCCCCGTTGTCACGAACGAAATAGGCCGACCGGCCGTCGTGGTTCGTCCGTCCGAATTCGATACGGGCCTGCGACCGTTTCCCCGTGTACTTCCAGGCATTGCCCAGGAGATTATCCAGCGCAACCCGCAGCAGACGTTCATCCCCTTCCGCCGTCAACCCTTTCTCGATCACGAACTCGGCCTTTCGATCCGACTGCATTCGCTTCAAGGCTTCGGCCGCGATCTCGGCCATCCGGCTCAAGTCGACCGTTTCCCGACGCATCTCGGCACGCGTAACGTGAGACAGATTCAACAGATCATCAATCAACTGCGCCATCTGCTGGCTGCCTTCCCGCACCCGCTGCAGATGGCGACGGCCCTCCTCATCCAGCTTCCCGGTGTAATCCTCCAATAGGATCTGGCTGAAGCCGTCGATATGGCGCAGGGGAGCGCGAAGATCATGCGACACGGAATAGCTGAAGGCCTCCAGCTCTTTCTTTTACCTTTCTCTTCCTCCGCCTGCTTGCGCTCGGTGATGTCGCGAAGGATTCCGGTAAAGAAGGTCTCACCCCCCGCTTTCCAACTCGCAAGGGAGAGCTCCACTGGAAATTCAGTTCCATTTTTCCCCCTTCCGACTAACTCAACCGTTTTTCCGACCACGCGGGCTTCTCCGTTTGAAAGGAACCGCTTGAATCCCTGCCGGTGAGCGTCGTGGAACCGTTCGGGCATGAGGAGGGTGAGCGGACGGCCGACTGCATCGCTCACAGAATAACCGAACGTGCGCTCGGCTCCCTTATTAAAGTAAATGATATGCCCATCACGGTCTGCCGTCACGATGGCGTCGTTTGCGTTCTCCGCGACCGCCCGGAACTTTTCCTCGGCCTGCTTGCGCTCGGCAATTTCCTGATGCAATTCCCGTGTCCGCTCCTCCACTCTTTGTTCCAATTGGTCATGCGCCTTCTGCAGAGCCTCTTCCCGCACTTGAATTTGGGCCAGCATCTCATTGAACGTCTCGACCAGCCGACCGACCTCATCCCGGCTCTCCACGGTGGCGCGGATGGAATAATTTTTTTCTTCGGATACGGTCCTCGCCATCTGGGCCAGATGAAGAATGGGTCCGGAGATTCTCCCTTGCAGTCTGGAAGAGACCCCATAAGCCGCCAACAGGGAAATCGCCAGAACGCCAGCGACAATTGCCGCGTAACGTTTCAGGCGGTCTTCCATCTCCCTGAGATCGGACTGAATGGCGACTCTGCCGATTCTTTTTCCATCCGACACGATCGGACGCAAGACGAACAGATGCCCGTCCTGGAACCGATCACCGACTGTTTCCTCCGTGATCTGCTCCGGTATTTGAAAAACAGTCACTCCGTCGCTCCGGACATATCGGGCGAATAATCGTCCTTCGGCCGTGTAAATCGCGGCGGACAAGATGTTGGGTTTGACACGGAGCGCGGTCAGCGTTTCGGTCGCGGACGCCGGATCATTAAAGAGCACCGCCGATACGGTATTGATCCCGACAATTTCGGCCTGGGTGGACAGACTCCGAACCATGCCATTCCGAAACGTGACAAGCTCATACACAATAAAACCCATACTGGCCAGCAGCAGCACCGATGCGCTGACCAGCATGTTGATCCGCATCAATTTGAGGCGGATCGGAAGATCTCGAAACGCGGTGAACACGATTACTCCTCCGCCTTCACGGTTTCGTAACGATTCGCGCCAGTTTCAACAATTGAGAGCTCGGCTTCAATCCCGCCTGCTCGGTCGCGGCCACGTTGATGGCAAAGCGAACCCGGTTCTGATCCATGACCAGTTGAATCATGCCTCCCTGGTCAGTAAATTGCCCAACGTCGCTGATGGTCAAGACCGGAGCATGGCCCAGGCGCTTAACAATCTGAGCTATGTCCTCTTTCCCGGACCTGCTGATAAATAAAAGCTGGCAGTCCTTTGCATCTTCGCTCCTCGAGAACCTCTTCACGACGATTCTCTTTTCTCGAACTGTTTTATGCGATACCGTCTCATCCAGCACGTTTCCGAAGGGATCTTCACCGAGTATGCCGATGACAAAGGGACTGTCGCCCTTGGACAAGTCCTCCGGCCACTCTACAAACTTGGCAAAGTTATAGATAAAAGCAGCCTTGACATTATATTCCAGCGGTTCCGCTTCAACCTGGGCCGCGACTCCGAATGCCAGCGTGATACAGAGGGCCGAAAGGACAACCGATTCAATGCATGAATAGCGGCGCGCCGCGGCGCGCGGGCGGTTCGTCATAAATTCCACAACACTTTCGCGTAAAAGGTGCGGTCCAATTCGCTGCGCGTCGGATCCTGCCCAAACTCGGGATGCCGCCGGTCCAGCAGGTTGAATCCGGCCAGAGAAACCTCGACGCCTTTCAATACGGTCCAGCCAAGCCGCATGTCCAGCGCGACATAACCTGGAACGTTCGGGTCCGGTAAACCGCCGATCACGCGCACCGCGGCGTCGAGCTCCAGATTGCGGCCCAGGTTCATGGTCGAGCGCGCCGAAAACTGGTGCGTTGGATCATTGCCGGCGGCTTTCACACCGAAGGTATCGCTGCTGTCGGATTCGAAACGCAGCCGCTTTTTGAGGTAGTTGTATCCGGCGCTCAGCCGCCACCAGTCGACCACGCGATAATTTCCCCACGTTTCCGCGCCGTAGGTGTTGCCTACCATTTTATTACCGAGCACGAAGGGACCTAATGGCGCCACACCACCCGGCGCCAGTTCCACACTGCGGAGTTTGTCGTACACGTTGTAGAACGTGGAGATCGATAAGGACATCTGGGACACCGGCTGCACACGGTAGCCGATCTCATAAGCGGTCAATATTTCCGATTTGAAGTCCGGCCCGCCGGCGAGAAAGAAGGGCGGGGCACCCGGAGCAAAGAGGTCGCGATCCAAACGCGAAGGCGTCCGTACGGCGCGCGACACGGCCGACCACAGGAGCGCATCGTGCAGTTTCCATGCGAGCCGCACGTTGGGTTGGACCTCCCAGCCGGTGTAGTCGTTGCGTTCGAGCTTCGTTCCGACCGTCAGCTTTAAGCGTTCGTGAAGGGAGATGCCGTCCTGCAAAAAAATGTTGGCCAGGCTCAGGCTTCGGTGGGCCGGAAGAAACGCAAGCAACGCGCTGTTGGTCACGTCGTCGCTCGAGACACGATAGCCTCCGCCCCAGACAAGATCGTGGCGGGCTCCCATTGGGATGTGATGCTGCAGGTCCAGATCGTAGGTGTCACGGACCTCGGCAAAGGTTCCGGGGTACTCCCGTCGAACCCGGTCGTAAAAGACCTGCGTTTGAAGCGCCGATCCGTTTTGAAACGTCCGGCTCCAGCGTCCGACCACGTTGCCGCCGGAGATCGTCTTGTCGTCGTTGACCTTTTGATCGATCGAGCCGTCGTAGATGTCGCCCTGGAACGTCAGCGCATCGGCCGACCCGTCCCGATCGATGCGGAACCCCGCCTGTCCCTTGCTCCAGGAATCATGCAGGCTTGCGTCGTTCTCGGTGGCCGTGTCATCGCGCCTGAAGTCCTTGACATAGACGCGGTAGGTCGTATTCCCGCCAAGATGGGCGCCGTAACGCACACCGGCGCCGCGCTCCTCTGTCCCCGCACCGACGCTCACAAGAGCGCCCGTCGTGTCCCGCGAATGACGCGTGATGATGTTGATGACGCCGTTCACCGCGTTCGCGCCCCACAGCGTGCTGCCGGGCCCGCTGATGACCTCGATGCGCTCGATGTCTTCCAACAACACGTCCTGCACGTCCCAGAACACGCCGGAGTACAGGGGCGTATAGACGCTTCGCCCGTCGATCAGCACCAGCAGTTTGTTGGCGCTGGTACTGTTGAAGCCACGCGCCGTGATGGCATATTGACTCGCGTCCACGCGCGCGACCTCAAGGTTCGGGGCAAGCCGCAGGGCTTCGGGAATGCTCGTGACGGCGGAGCGGCGGATGTCTTCCTGGGTAATGACGTAGATGGCGGCCGGTGCCTCAAGCCATTTTTCAGGGCTTTTGGAAACCGAAGTGACGTCAATATTCATCAGCTCCTCCAAACTCAATTCGGCCAGGCCACCTCCCTTCTCGGCAACCTGCTCAGGAATTTGGGCCCAACCGATCGATCCAAACCATATCAGGCCGGCCACCAGCATCACCCATCCCGCCGGAATCCCTCGGCCGGAATGGTTTAAGGACGATCGCGTTGTAAGGCGGAATTTACGCTGACTTACTGATTTGGGAGGAGGATATGGCTGCGGAATGGTAAAACAGGAAGAAGGAAACACGAAGTTCCAATAGGGGTATCGTGCCATGGCTCCACTCCGCATCTCGCAACTACAGGCCCCCACCTGTAGTTGTAACCAGCTATTTTGCCGTGGATGATGGCAGGACTTCAAAAATATAACATTAATCAATAAGCTTAGTCAATAGACTATCATGACGATTGACCCCGGTGATCATGAACTGGTATAGTAAGCCCCCGATGATCATCGGCGTTCCAAAAGAGACCTTTCCGGGCGAGCGTCGCGTTGCGCTCGTCCCCGGTGCGCTCCCCGCTCTCACAAAGGCGGGGCTTGATGTATTGATCGAATCGGGCGCCGGACGGGAAGCCGGTTATCCGGATGCGGCCTACCAGGAAAAAGGCGCGAGGATCGCCGCGCGTCGGGCCGAGGTTTTCAGCACGGCTGATCTAATTTTACAAGTCCGCGGCTTCGGGACGAATCCGGAAGCCGGCCGGGCCGATCTGGAACTCTTCAAACCGGACCAGATCGTGATCGGTCTCCATGACCCTCTTTCCTTCCCGAACGCCGCCAAAGAACTGGCCGGACGGGGCGTGACGGTTTTTGCACTGGAACTCCTTCCCCGAATCACACGTGCGCAGAGCATGGATGTGCTTTCGTCCATGGCCACCATCACCGGATACAAGGCCGTGCTGCTTGCGGCCGAGACCCTTCCCCGAATGTTTCCGATGATGATGACGGCCGCCGGAACGATCGCTCCGACCCGTCTCTTCGTGATCGGCGCGGGGGTGGCCGGTCTTCAGGCGATCGCGACGGCGCGACGGCTGGGCGCGGTCGTGCAGGCCTACGATGTCCGTCCCGCCGTCAAAGAGCAGGTTAAAAGCGTGGGGGCCAAATTTGTGGAGTTGCCGTTGGAGGCCGGCTCGGCCGAGGGCGAAGGCGGGTATGCCAAGGCGATGGATGAGGCTTTTTACCAGCGGCAGCGGGAGATGATGGCCCGCGTCGTGGCCGAAAGCGATGTCGTGATCTCGACGGCCGCGATTCCGGGGAAGAAAGCGCCGGTCTTGATCACGGCCAAAATGGTCGAGGGCATGGCGCCGGGCTCCATCATCGTGGATCTGGCGGCCGAGAACGGCGGCAACTGCGAGAAGACGGAAGCGGGCCGGACCGTGACGGTCCACAGCGTGACGATCATCGGAACCGTCAACCTCGCCTCGACCGTTCCCTATCACGCCAGCCAGATGTATGCCAAGAACATTGCGACCCTTCTCCTCAACATGATCAGCAAGGAAGGAAAATTCCAATTGAAAATGGAGGATGAAATCGTCCGGGGAACACTGGTCACCCGCGGCGGGGAAGTCGTTCATCCGCAGGTCCGGGCGCTTTTGGGTCTGCCGGCCTTGCCGGCCTCCGGTCAAAAGGAAATCTAATGGATACATCCATCCTTTTGCTCACGATCTTTGTGCTGTCGGTCTTCGTGGGCTACCAGGTGATCTCGCGCGTGCCGCCGCTGCTTCACACGCCGCTCATGTCGGCCACCAATGCGATCTCGGCGATTTCGGTCGTGGGCGCGCTGGTCACGGCCGGGGGCGACTACGGCGCCGTGAGCACCGTTCTGGGATTCATCGCGGTGGCCTCGGCCATGACCAACGTGGTGGGCGGATTTTTGATCACCGATCGCATTCTGAAAATGTTCAAGAAAGGCAAAGATCGGCGATGACCACAAGCGCATTCATCCAATGGATCTATCTAGTCGCGTCGGTCTTGTTCATCCTGGGACTTAAAGATCTCAACTCTGCCCGGACCGCCCGACGCGGAATGTTCCTGGCCGAATTCGGGATGGCCCTGGCGATCGTGGGTACGCTTCTCGATCATGAGATCATCAGTTACAAATGGATCATCGCCGGAATGGGAGTCGGCTCGGCCATCGGGATCGGAATCGCGCTCTGGACGCCGATGACCGCCATGCCGCAGCGAACCGCGCTGTCCCACGCCTTCGGGGCGCTGGCCGTGACCCTCGTCGGAATCTCCGAGTACCACCGGCACGGATCGGAACTCGGCGCGATCAAGATGACCGCGATCGGGTTTGAAGTCATGATGGGCGCATTGACGGTCACCGGAAGCCTGATGGCGTTTGCCAAGCTTCAGGAGCTGATCACCGGATCGCATACCTACCGGGGTCAAAATGTTTCGAACATCGGTCTGTTCTCCGTGTTGCTGGGGATCTGGTTCTATCTGATCGTGGTGCCGACTGCGGGTCCCCTGTTTTATCTGTTGGTGGGGCTGGGTCTCGTATTCGGAATTCTCCTGGTTCTGCCGATCGGCGCGGCGGACATGCCGGTCGTCATTTCTCTGTTGAATTCCTACGCCGGACTGGCGGCCGCCGCAACCGGATTCGTGATCTCGAATACGATACTCATCATCGCCGGAACACTGGACGGGGCCTCCGGGTTGGTGCTGTCGATTTTGATGTGCAAGGCGATGAACCGGTCCATGACGAACGTCCTCTTTGGCGGCTTCGGCGCAACCGTTTCGGCCCACTCCAGCGCCGATCAGGTTTACGGCGGGCGAGTCAAGTCCGCATCGGCCGAGGAGATTGCGATGCTGTTCGAGAACGCGCGGCGCGTCGTGATCGTCCCCGGATATGGCATGGCCGTCTCCCAGGCCCAGCATGCCGTGCGCGACCTAACCAATTTACTCGAAAGCCGCGGCATCGAGGTGGAGTTCGCGATCCATCCCGTCGCCGGCCGGATGCCGGGCCACATGAACGTCCTGCTGGCCGAGGCCGACATTCCCTACGAGAAGCTGAAGGAGATGGACGAGATCAATCCCACGTTCGAGCAGACCGATGTCGCGATCGTGATCGGCGCCAACGATGTCGTGAATCCCGTGGCGCGCACCGACCCGTCGAGCCCCATCGCCGGGATTCCGATACTGAACGTGGACAAGGCGCGCACCGTCGTGGTGGTCAAGCGCAGCCTAAGCCCCGGTTTCGCCGGGATCCCCAACCCCCTGTTCGCGGCCGACAACACCTTGATGTTCTTCGCCGATGGAAAAAAGGCGGTCCTCGATCTGATCTCTGCGTTGAAGGCGGCGTGATGGATGCCCCAGACGATTCCACCCGAACTGCTTGAGGAAGCCTACCGCCAGGGAATTTTCCCGATGGCGGACGAAGACGGGACGATTCACTGGTACTCGCCCGACCCTCGCACGATCATCCATCCGGATCGGTTTCATATCCCCCGGCGATTGGCGCAAACGATTCGCACTAAAAAGTTTGAACTGGTTATTGATCGTGACTTTGAGGGCGTCGTGCGCGGCTGCGCGAATCGGAAGGAAACGTGGATCAGCGAAGAGATCGCGGCGGCTTACACGGCGCTGCATCGAATCGGCAAGGCCCACTCGGTCGAGGCCTATTATGAGGGGAAACTGGCCGGCGGGATTTACGGCGTGAGCCTGGGCGGGGCGTTCATGGGGGAGTCGATGTTCACGATTGTGCGCGACGCTTCGAAGGTCTGTCTCGTCTTTCTCGTAAAACGATTAAAAGAACGTGGCTATCTGTTGTTCGATGTTCAGTTC
>JACQFA010000101.1 GCA_016200255.1 Nitrospirota bacterium
CGGGTCCCCGCCTTGTAAAATCCTTCGACCTGTTCAAGATGCTGCTGAAATTGTCTGACTGTTTCCTCCTCGACCTGAACCAACCGACGGGCCGCAAGAAGCCCGAAGTAGGCCACCTTGACATTGACCGAGACGGTTTGACGGGAGGCGACTTCACTCAAATCGCTTCCCCTCAGGTTCTCACGGGCCGATTCCACCGCGGCGCCGGTCTTTCCGAAATCGAAAATCAACTGTTGAAGCGCAAGGCCGGCCGAATAATTATTATAGGCCTTATTGGACGGGTCCGTGCGCGTCAAAGATCCGGAAAGCGTCGAGGGAGTGGGGTTGGCGGTTGCACGGCTGTAATCGGATTGGAGTTTGAGCTGGGGGAGAAAGTTCGCCCGGGCCTCTCCCACCCGCGCCTGCTGAATTTCCAACTCTCCCCGCGCGGCCAGAAGACTGGGGTGGTGATTCAGCGCGATCTCGATGGCCTCTTGCAGCGTCAACCGGCCGGGCGTGGTCGGAGTGTCCTCCGCAAACGCCCCCCCGAATGAAAGGAGCAGGATGAACAGACCCAGGCTGTAGATCCAAAGACGGTTCCGGTACATGTTACCCCCTCACGGTTCGCCGGCCAGGGCCGGTCGTCGCACCCGTCGCCATTTGACCCATCTCTCCTGGAAAGATTCCAGGTAAAGATAAATCACGGGTGTGATATAAAGCGTCACCAGTTGAGAAAACATCAGACCGCCCACCACCGCAAGACCCAGCGGGCGGCGGGCCTCGGCTCCCGCCCCAAAACCGATCGCGATCGGGAGGGTGCCCATCAAAGCCGCCATGGTCGTCATCATGATCGGGCGGAACCGGATACGGCAGCCTTCGACGATCGCGTCATAGGGGCTCTTCCCCTCCTTCCGCTGCGCCTCGAGCGCGAAATCGATCATCATGATGGCGTTCTTTTTCACGATGCCCAGCAGCATCAGGAGCCCGACGAAGCCGTAGAGATTAAGCTCCATGCGGAAGATCAGCAGGGTCAGCAGCGCCCCGAATGCGGCGGAGGGAAGACCCGACAGAATCGTGAGCGGGTGGGCGAAGCTCTCGTAGAGAATTCCCAGCAGTATGTAAATCACCAGAACGGCCAGAAGCAGCAGCAGCCAAAGACCCTGAAGCGAGGATTGAAACGCCTGGGCCGTTCCCTGAAAATTTGCATTGAGCGTTGCGGGAAGACCGAGCTCCCGGCCGAGCTTCTGGATCCGGGACACGGCATCGCTCAGGGAAACCTCCGGACGGAGATTGAATGAAATGGTCACGGAGGGAAGCTGTCCCAAGTGGGCCACGGTCAGCGGCCCGACGGTCTGGCTCAGCCTGGCCACGGCGTTCAACGGCACGAGGGAACCGGATGCCGAGCGGATATACAGCTTGGAGACGGCGGCGGGATCCCGCTGGTACCGGGGATCCAGTTCCATGATGACCCAATACTGGTTGGTCGGCGCGTAGATCGTCGAGACCTGCCGCGATCCGTACGCGTTGTACAGTGCGGTTTCGATCTGATCCGCCGTGACGCCGAGCGCGGAGGCCCGGTCCCGGTCGATGTCGATCATGATCTTGGGACTGCGGAGCTGAAGATCGGTCGTCACGTCCAGAAATCCCGGCAGCTCGCGCATCCGGGCCTCCAGGACGGAGGTCCAATGATACAGCTCCCCGGTATCCGCGTCCTGCAGCGTGTACTGGTACTGGCTCTTCGTCAACTGTCCGCCGATGCGGATGATCGGCAGGTTTTGCAGGAATACGGTCATGCCCGGAATCGCCGTCAGTTTCGGACGCAATCGCTGAATCACCTCGTCCGCGCTCGAACGCTGATCGCGCGGTTTGAGACGGATGAAGACGCGCCCGGTGTTCATCGTCGCGTTCGGACCGCCCGCGCCGATCGAGGACATGAGGGACTCGACCGCGGGATCCAGGCCGATGATCCCGGCCGCGGCTTTTTGATGCTCCCGCATGGCCTCGAAGGAAATGTCGTCCGACGCCTGGGTGAAGCCGAAAAGCAGGCCGACATCTTCGGTCGGGATGAACCCCTTGGGCATGACGACAAAAAGATATCCCGTCGCCACGAGAAGAGCGACAAACAAGCCCATCATGGCGCGGCGGCGGTTCAACAGGCGCCTCAGGCTTTTTTCATAGGCGCGGACCATGCCCTGGAAGAACCGCTCCGACGCGACATACAGCCGGCCATGCTTCTGCAGATCCGGCGGCCGCAAGAAACGGCTGCAGAGCATCGGCGTGAGCGTCAGGGAAACGAAACCGGAGACGAGGATCGCCGACACGATCGTCACCGCGAACTCGTGCAGCAGCCGCCCCAGCACTCCGCCCATGAAGAGCACCGGGATGAAGACCGCGGCCAGCGACAGGGTCATGGACAGGATGGTGAAACCGATCTCCCTGGAGCCGTTGAGCGACGCCGGGAGCGACGCCTCCCCCTTTTCCATGTGCCGCACGATGTTCTCAAGCATCACGATGGCGTCATCCACAACGAGGCCGACCGACAGGATGAGGGCCATGAGTGAAAGGTTGTCGATGCTGTAACCGAGCAGATACATCACGCTGAAGGTGCCGATGATCGACATGGGCAGCGCGACCGCCGGGATCACCGTCGCCGAGAGATTGCGAAGAAAGAGGAAGATCACCAGGACCACCAAACCGACCGCCAGAAGCAGCGTGAACTGGACATCGTGAACCGACGTCCGGATCGATTCCGATCGGTCGTAGAGGATCTCAAGCTCGACCGAGGCCGGCATCTGGACTCGAAAGACCGGCAGGAGTTTTTTAATCGTATCCACCACCTCGATCGTGTTGGTGCCGGGCTGACGCTGGATGGCCAGAACAATGGCGCGGGTGCCGTTGAACCAGCTGGCCACCTTGTCGGTCTGCACGCTGTCGATGACGCGACCCAGCTCCTCGAGACGAACCGGAGAGCCGTTGCGGTAGGCCACGATGAGACTGCGATAAGCCGCCGCGTCCGTCAGCTGTCCGGTGGCCTGCACCGTGAAGGCCTGATGCGTTCCGTAGAGCGTCCCGGTCGGCAGGTTCACATTGCCCTGCTGCACGGCCGTCCCGACCTCGTCGATCCCGATCCCGCGCGAGGCCAGGGCATCCGGATCGAGCTGGATCCGCACGGCATATTTCTGCGCGCCGAAGACCTGGACCTGGGCCACGCCGTTGATCATCGAGATGCGCTGCGCCATCAGGGTCTCGGCATATTCATCGACGGTCGAAAGGGGAAGGCTCGGGGATTTCAGCGCCAGGAAAAGAATCGGCTGCTCGGCCGGGTTGACCTTTTGATACGTCGGGGGACTCGGCATGCCCGGCGGCATGGTCCGGGCCGCGGTGGCGATCGCCGACTGGACGTCCTGGGCTGCGGCATCGAGGTTTTTATCCAGACTGAACTGGAGCGTAATTTGGGAGACCCCCTGCGCGCTGTTCGACGTCATCGAATCGATGCCGGCAATCGTCGAGAACTGGCGTTCGAGGGGCGTGGCCACGGAGGAGGCCATCGTTTCGGCGCTGGCGCCGGGGAGGTTGGCCGAAACCTGGATCGTGGGAAAATCAACGTTCGGCAACTGGCTCACCGGAAGCTGGCGATAGCTCATGAGGCCGAACAGCAAAATGCCGGACATGACAAGCGTCGTCATGATGGGCCGGCGAATAAACAGTCCGGGAATGCTGGTCGGAGCTTCTCGGGTCACTTGACTTTTTCCTGGCCGCCCGCAACCGGAACAGCCGTTTTTATCTCCACCTTCGCGCCGGGCGCGAGCCGAAGCTGACCGTCTGTCACGACCGGCTCCCCGGGCGCAAGCCCCTGGTCGATCACCGTCTCGCCGTTCAGCTCCCGGCCGATGACAACCGGCCGGGACTCCACCGTTTGATCGGACTTGACCACGAAAATGTACAAACCTTGCTGTCCTGTTTGAACCGCCTGCGAGGGCACGACAATGGCGTTGGGCTGCCGTGCGAGCGCCAGAACCACGTTGACGAATTGCCCGGGCCAGAGCGTTTTCTCTTCATTGGGAAAGAGGGCCTTGAGCTGGATGGTGCCCGTGGTGGTGTTGACGGCGTTATCCAGAAAGGTCAGTTTCCCACGGGCCGGAGGCTTTGGACTGTTTGGAATCGCCGCCTCGACGGTCAGCGAGCCCGACGCACGGTACTTCTGTATCTCCGTCAGATTCTTCTCGGGAACTGAAAAGACCCCATAGATCGGACGAATCTGATTGATCACAAGCAACGGGTGGTCCGCGTCGTTCGCCTTGACCAAATTGCCGGTGTGGACCAAAAGATTTCCGGCGATCCCGTCAATGGGGGACCGGATCGAACAGTATTCGAGCTGCAGCTTGGCCTGGTCCGCAGCCGCCTGGTCCGCCAGGAGGGTTCCTTCCAGCGCGGCGGCGGTGGCGCGAAACTGATCGTATTGTTCCTGGCTGACGTATTCCTTCTGAAGAAGTTGCTGATAGCGAAGAACCTGCTGCCGGGCGTTTTCGGCCTGTGCGCGGTCCCGCGCGAGATTGGCTTCGGCCTGATTGAGTTGAACCTCAAAGGGACGGAAATCAATGGTAAAGAGGAGGTCGCCCTGCTTGACCTCTTGCCCTTCTTTGAAAAAAACCTGAGTCAGCGTCCCTTCAACCTGGGCTTTGATCACGACCGTGGAATAGGCCTGCATATTTCCGATCGCGCGCAGTTCGACCGGCACGTCTTTTTGCACGGCGACGCTCACGGTCACAGGAACACTCTGGGCTTTTTTCGGATCATTGGCCGGAAGCTGCCCCGATGATGACCCGCCGGAACAGGCCGAAAGAAGGGTCATAGTCACCAAACCCCACTCTAAACACCCGACGGCTCCCTCACGGATACCCGCGCTCTGAAGTTTCATTGATCTCTTCATAGAACCCTGCATAGTCTCTGATAACGATTATTCGGACTCATTTTGTTCTTTGAACACTTTTCCGAGCAAAGCAATTCCTTGCACCACTTTGTCAAGCTCTTTGGGAGACCGATGGGCGAGCACACCGGCCACAAGGGCGCAGGCGGCTTCGCGGGCGCGCTGAAGACGCTGAAAACCGGTTCGGGTCAGGGTGAGAATGATAAATCGACGTTTCTGAGGATGTCCCGTGCGATTCACCAAACCTTGACGCACCAGACGATTCACGATCGCGGAAGCGGTCGGACGGCTGACGCCGAGATGATCCGCGGCGCTGGACAGGTCCGCTCCCGGGCAGCGGCTTAGGAAGAGCAGGGTTCGTAACTGGGGAACTGAAAGGAACGGTCCGCTCTGACGGCGCATTTCCGTCCGGATGAATCGCATCACCAAGGGAACGGTTTCCACGATCTCCCGGGCGCAGCGCTCTGTCGCAGATTGGGTTGCGACGTTAGTCTTTGTCATGACTCTCAGGCTATGGGCGTTGCTGTGCGACATTTTCACCGGCCCGTCCACACCATATAGTGTGCACATCAAACTATTAGTGATGCTAACTATAATAGCGCCCCCGGACCACCATGTCAAGTTTCGGCCAGATTCTTTCGATTCGGGTGTTGGAACGTTCGTATAGCAAAATGCAAGGGGCGGGACTCTAAGACTGCGCCTTCTGTTTCGCGCGGTCCGTTGCGAGGAACATATACATCGCCGGCACTACGAACAGCGTGAACAACGTGCCGATCGAAATACCGGCCGCGATCACGAGGCCCATGTTGAAGCGGCCCACCGCGCCGGCGCCGGAGGCCGTGATCAGCGGCACCACGCCCAGGACCATCGCGGCGGTCGTCATCAGGATCGGCCTCAGACGGATGCCGGCGGCCGTCTCGACCGCCTCCCGCTTGCTCTTCCCCTCGCGCTGCAGATCATTGGCGAACTGCACGATGAGGATGCCGTGTTTGCTGATCAGCCCGATCAGCGTCACCAATCCGACCTCGGTATAGATGTTGAGGCTCGCTCCGCCGACGCCGAGGGAGATGAAGATCATCGCCCCGCAGATCGACATCGGCACGCTCACCAGCACGATGAGCGGATCGCGGAAGCTCTCGAACAACGCCGCCAGCGCGAGGAAAATGATGATCAGCGCGAAGAAAAATGTCACGACCAACGCGCTGCTCTCCTGCTTGTACTGCCGCGAGGGGCCGCCGTAATCGATGCTGTAGCCCTGGGGAAGGACCTCCCCGGCCTTGGCGCCGAGCGTATCGAGCGCCTGTCCGAGGGTGATGCCCATCGCCGGCACCGCGGAGATCGTCGCCGAATTGAGCTGCTGGAAATGGTTCAGCGTCTCCGGCACGACGACGGTCTTGAGGCTCGCAATGGTCGAGACCGGAATCGACGAACCGGTCGGGGTCGTGATGTAGTAATCCCGGAGTTGCTCGGCGTTGAGCCGTTCCCGCTGCATCACCTGCGGGATCACCTTGTACGACCGGCCGGCGAGGCTGAAGTAATTGACGTAACCCCCGCCCAGCATCGAACCGAGCGCGTTGCCGACGGTCTGCATCGTCAGGCCCAATTGGGCCGCCTTGTCGCGGTCGATCTGCACGGTGGTCTGCGGCTTGTCGAATTTCAGGTCGCTGTCCACAAACATGAATAGGCCGCTGGCCAAGGCCTTGCCCTTCAGCGCCTCCGACACATCGTTCAGCCGTTCATAGGAATCGGTCGTGCCGATCACGAACTGGACCGGCAGGCCGCGTCCGCCGCCGGGAAGCGGCGGACGCTGGAACGCCACCGCCCGCACGCCCGCGATGTCGCCGAGATGCTGCTGGACGATCGGCTGCATCTCCATGGTGGTGCGCTTGCGCTCGTCCCACGGTTTCATCACCATCCCCGCGATGCCGGAGTTCACCCCGCTGATGCCGTCGAGCTGGAAGACATGGTCGGTCTCGGGATACGCGGCAAAGGTCTTGTAGACCTGGCGCGTCGAGAGCTGCGTCTGCTCCAGCGTGGCGTTGGGCGCCGCCGAAATGAACGAGAGGATGACGCCCATGTCCTCCTGCGGGGCCAGCTCGCTTTTGGAGGCGGTGTAGAGGAAGTAGATGCTGACGAGGATGATCGCCGCGAAGACGCCGACCACCGGCAGTGTGTCGAGCGATCCGTGCAGCCCGCGCTCGTAACGTCCGCGCAGGCGCTCGAACTGGCGGTCAATCGCGGCCGTGAAGCGGTGCCGCCCGTTGTGATCGGCCGGTTTCAGCAAACGCGAACACATCATCGGCGACAGCGTCAGGGCGATGATCGCCGACACGGTCACGGCCCCGGTCAGCGTGAACGCAAATTCGGTGAAGAGCGCCCCGGTCAGACCGCCCATGAACCCGATCGGCACGTAGACCGCGATCAGGACCACGGTGATCGCGATGATCGGCCCCGCCAGCTCGGATGCGCCGGTGAGGGCCGCGCGCATGGGCGGCATGCCCCCTTCGATATGGCGGTGCACGTTTTCCACCACGATGATCGCATCATCCACGACAAGACCGATCGCGAGCACCAGCGATAGAAGCGTCAGCAGGTTGATCGAATAACCCAGGACCAGCATTACGAAGAACGCGCCGACCAGCGACAGCGGCATCGCGATCGTCGGAATGATGACCGACCGGAGGGACCCGAGGAAAAGGAAAATGACCAGCGTGACGATCACCAGGGATTCGATCAGCGTGCGGACCACCTCGTGGATCGAGCTGTTCACGTATTTTGTCGCGTCGTAGACGATCTTGCCGCCGAGGCCTTCCGGGAGCTGCGCCTGAATCGGCGGAAACGCCCTGCGCACGTTGTCGATCACCGTCAGCAGATTGGCGCTGGGCGCCACCTTGATGCCGATATAAACGGCGGTCTGCCCGTCGAAACCCACCGCCGTGTCGTAGTCATCCGAGCCGAGCGCGACGGTGGCGACGTCGCCCAGCCGCACGATCGCGCCGTTCTGCGACTTCACCGCGAGATTGCGGAATTCATCGACCGAATGCAGCCCGGTCTCCGCGGTGAGGTCCACCGTCACCATCTGCCCTTTCGTGCGTCCCACCGCGGAGATGAAATCGTTGGCCGTAAGCGCATTGCTCACATCGGCCGCGGTCAGACGGTAGGCCGCCATTTTATCGGGATCGAGCCACGCGCGCAGCGCGAACTGGTGCTTGCCGAGGATCTCGGCCGTCTGCACGCCCTCCACCGTCTGCAGTTTCGGCTGGACCACCCGGATCAGGTAATCGGTGATCTTGTTGGTCGACAAGACCGTGCTGTAAAAACCGATGTACATCGAATCGATCGTCTCGCCGATGGCGATCGTGAGGACCGGCTGCTGCGTCTCTCTCGGCAACTGGTTGAGCACCGCGTTGACCTTGGTGTTGATCTCGGTGAGCGCCTTGTTCGGATCGTAGTTCAACCGCAGGTTGGCCTGGATCGTGCTGACGCTCTGCGCGCTGGACGAGGTGAGGGTGTCGATGCCGTTCGCCTGCGCGATCGAGTTTTCCAACGGGGTGGTGATAAAACCGGCCACCAGGGACGGGTCGGCGCCGGTGTAGACCGTCGACACACTCACCACCGCGTTCTGGGTTTCGGGGAATTCGCGCACCGGGAGCAACCCCACCGAACGCAGACCCAGCACAAGGATCAGAAGGCTGATGACGGTCGAAAGAACCGGGCGGTGAATAAAAAGATCCGTGAACCGCATGTAAGGTGCTCCCGTCCTACTGGTCCGCCGGCGCGGGCGCGTCCTCGTTGCTGGGCAGGACCGTGTTGTTGATGACCACCGCGCTTCCGTTCTTCAACTTGAGCTGGCCGCTGGTGGCCACCCGGTCGCCCGCCTTGATTCCCTTCAAGATCGCCACCTGGTCTCCCCGCGTCTCGCCGATGGTCACGAAGATCTGCTTGGCCGTCAGGGTCGGTTTGCCGTCCGCGCCTTTCCCGCTCTCTTCAATCACATAGACGCTCTCGCCGTACGGGTTGAAGGTGACGGAGGTCTGAGGCAGCGTCAGGTAATGCTCAACCGCTCCGGCCTCGACCGCAACGGAGGCGTACATCCCCGGCAACAACTCGTGTTTCGGATTTACGAGCGTGGCCTCGACCTGGACATTGCGGGTCTCCGGGTCGACCTTGGGATTGATCGTGGTGATCTTTCCGTCGAATTTACGGCCGGGATAGGCGTCGGTCGTCACGGCGACGGCCTGCCCGAGCTTCGCCCGCGAGAGGTGTTGCTGGGGCAGGGAAAAATCGGCATAGATCGGATCCAGCGACTGGAGCGTGACGATCCTATCCCCCGGATTCACGTACTGACCGAGATTGACGGCGTTGATGCCGAGCCGTCCGTCAAAGAGCGCCCGGATCGTCTTCTTGTCGACCGCCGCGGCCTGCTGCGCCACCTGGGCCTCCTTGCTTTTGAGATCGGCCGCGTCGGCATCCAGCGTCGCCTGGCTGACCGCCTGGATCGCGAATTGCGACTTGTCGCGCTCATAGGTGCTCCGCGCCAATTCGGCCGCCGCGGCAAGCGAGCGCAACAGGCCGACGTCCGCATCGGCATTGAGAAGCACCAGAACCTGACCGGCCGTCACTTCGTCGCCCGACTTGAACCGAACCTCCCGCACCAGCCCCCCGATTTCGCTGGTCACCTCCACCCCGTGCACGGCGCGCAGACTGCCCACCGCCTTCAGTTGCGGCTGCCAGGGCTGGAGTTCGGCCTTCATCGCCGTCACCGTGGCCGGCGGCATCTTCATCGAAGCCATGAATTGCTTCATCATCTTCGCCTTGAACGCCTGGAAACCGAAAACGGCCCCGAACAACAGGCCGACAGTCACCAGCATAATCACCATGCGCTTGGTCATTGAACTCTCTCCGTTTGAATCACTCACTTCATGAGCCGGGCTGCGTTCAGTCCGTTTTCACCGGCGCGGCGGCGTCGGTCGACGCGGCGCGGTTCCACCATCCGCCGCCCAATGCTTGAAACAGCGCCGCGGTATCGGCATAGCGCGCGGCCTGCGCCTGCGCCCGGTTGATCCGCGACTGCTGGTGCTGGCGTTCGGCATTGAGCAATACCAGGGAACTCACGGCGCCGAGCTGAAACTGCTTTTGTGTCAACTCGACCGCATCGCGCGCGGTCGCCTCGGCCTCGGCCTGCGCCTTGAGTACGGCGGCATCCGAATCCAGCGCGCGCAGTACGTCGGCCACGTTCTGGAACGCCAGCAGGACCGTCTCACGATACTGCGCCGCCGCTTGATCGTAGGCGTCGATCGCGGCGCGGCGCTTGGCGGTCAGCTCGCCGCCGTGCAGAAGGGGCTGCAGAAACCCCGCCCCCAGACTCCAGACGCCCGCGCCGCTGCTGAAGAGATCGCCCACTTTGGCCGATTGCGAGCCGTAACTGCCGGTCAGTGTGATCTGCGGGAACAAGTTGGCGGTCGCCACGCCGATCTCGGCGCTGGCCTGATGCAGCATCGATTCCGAAGCGAGCACGTCGGGACGTTGACGAACCAGGACCGAGGGCAGGCTGACCGGAAGTTCCTGCGGGAGTTCGATTCCGTCAAGGCTGAACTCCGGCAGGACCGTCTCGCCGGGAAGCCGGCCCGCCAGCACTGCCAACCGGTGACGCGTTTGCGCCAGCGCCAACTCCAGCGGCGGCAGACCCGCCCGCGTCTGCGCCAGTTGCATCCGCTGCGCGAGCACGTCGGGACGCGAAACACCCCCGAGTTCAAACTGGCGTTCGACCACCCCGAGCTGCTTCTCCTGCGCCGCAATCATTTCCTGCATCGCCCGGATCTGCACGCGCAGCGAGGACTCCTTCACCGCCGTCGTGACGATGTTCGACGTCAGAGTCAGGTAGGCCCCCTCGAGCTGAAACCGCTGATAGTCCACCTGAGATCGCAACGCCTCGAGCCCGCGGCGAGCCCCGCCGAAAATATCGAGCGCATACGAAACGCCCACCGAGGCATCGAAGAGATTGAAGAGGTTCCTTTGGGCCCCCGGCTGGCCGAACGCGGCGCCCGTTGTCTGCTGACGCCTGGCCGAGAGCGTGCCGTCCACGTTCGGGACGAGCGCTCCCCCGGTCCGGGCGTGTAGGATTTCCTGCGCCTCGCGCAAGGTCGCCTGTGCCGCGGCAAGCGTCGGGCTGTCCGCCAGCGCCCGGCGGATCAACTGGTCCAGCTCCGGGGAATGGAACAACGTCCACCATTGGCCCGGGATCTCCTGTCCGGATACAAAGTGTTGCGCCGCCCCGCCGGTTCCCTGCGCGGCGGCCGTCTCCCGCGGCCGCGCCGTTTCGGTATAGCCGGTCGTGGTCGGCGCCTCGGGCCGATGGAAATTCGGACCGACCGCACACCCGGCCAACACCAGACCGGCGCCCATCGTGCCGACCATCATTTTCATATACAACATACGCTTCACAGCCTGACGCTTTCCGGCTTCCGGGCACCCGGACGGCATCGTATGAATGCCTGTCAAAAATGAGTGTGAGGAACCAGAGACGGTTTCGGACTCCCGACGATTACGGTCAAAGTGACCGTTAATTCAGACTATCAAGAGGCGGAATGTTGTGTCAATTAATATTTTCATGCCGTTGTTCACGAATGCAGGATCGCGATCAACTCGGCCGTCGCGGCCGCCACATCCGGCTGTGACAGAACGGCCGATGCGACCGCGACGCCGTCGACCTTCGCGGCCATCACCTGACGGACGTTGGTCGCCGAAATTCCCCCGATGGCCATGATGGGGATGCGGACCTCTCGACGAAATTGCTTCAACAACTCGCAACCCAGAGGGGGCCGCGCCTGTTTGGTCGTGGACGAAAAAACCGGCCCGATGCCGAGATAATCGGCCCCGCCGGCTTCGGCCTCGCGCGCCTGTTCAAGCGTGTGGACCGAGATTCCGATGATCCGCTTCGGACCCAGGAGCGCACGAGCCGCGGACAGCGGAAGATCCTCCTGCCCGAGATGAACCCCGTCCGCATCGACCGCCATCGCAAGATCCACCCGGTCGTTGATCACCAACGTCACACCGCTTCGATGCGCCAGCGCTTTCAACGGGAGCGCATTGAAATAGGCGTCCCGTTTGGAGAGATTTTTTGCGCGGTATTGAATATGCTTCACGCCGCCCGAAATCGCGGCCGCGGCAACGTCCACCAAGGACCGTCCCGCCAGCAGGTCATGATCCAGAATCAAGTAGAGATGGGTGGGAGCGGAGGGTTTCATGGATGCATTCAGGCCTGATCCCCGGCCTCAACCCGCGCCGCGCGCCTGTTCGGAGGAAAGAAATTTCTCAAGATAGCCGGTCGAGATCCGGCCTTTTTGAAATACGGCGTCGTCGAAGATTCGCTTGTGGAGCGGGATCGTCGTCTGGATCCCCTCGACCATGAACTCATCCAGGGCCCGCCGCATGCGGGCGATGGCCGCATCCCGGTTCTCGGCATGGACGATCAACTTGGCGATCAGCGAGTCGTAATACGGGGGGACCACGCCGTTGCACATCATCGCGGAATCCACACGAACCCCCGGCCCGCCCGGGGACCGAAATGACGTGATCGTTCCGGGTGAGGGCGTGAACGTGTCCGGGCTTTCGGCATTGATCCGGCACTCGAAACTGTGGCCGCGCAGCTTGATATCGCTCTGACGGAACTCCAGCGGCCGGCCGGCTGCGAGCTTGATCTGCTGTTTGATCAAGTCGATCCCGGTCACCATCTCGGTCACCGGATGCTCAACCTGGATCCGCGTGTTCATTTCCATGAAATAGAAGCGGTGATCCTTGTCCAGCAGGAACTCGACCGTGCCGACGTTGCAGTAATTGACCGACTTGGCCGCTTCCACCGCCGCGGCCCCCATCTCCCGTCGGAGCGATTCATCCACGGCCGGGGACGGCGATTCCTCGATCAATTTTTGATGCCGTCGCTGGATGGAACAGTCCCGCTCCCCCAGATAAATGGTTCGGCCCTTTTCATCGGCCAGAATTTGGACCTCGATATGTCGGGGTTCCAGAAAATATTTTTCCAGGTAAACGCCGCTGTCTCCAAACGCGGTCTTGGCCTCGGCCTGGGCCGTCTGGAAGGCCGATAGAAGATCTTCCTCCTGCGTCACCACCCGCATCCCGCGTCCGCCCCCGCCGGCGGTCGCCTTGATGATGACCGGATAACCGATCCGCTTCGCCGCCTCCAGGGCCTCCTTCTCATCCGAGATGATCCCCTCACTGCCCGGCAAAACCGGGAGGCCTCGTTTGACCATGATCTCCCGGGCCTTCGCCTTGTCCCCCATCATGGCGATGTTTTCGGACGTCGGCCCGATGAATTTCACCCCGATCGATTGACAGACCTCCGCGAAATGCGCGTTCTCGGCCAGGAATCCGTATCCCGGATGGATCGCCTCGGCGCCCGTGATCTCGGCCGCGCTCAGGATGTTCGGAATATTGCGGTAGCTCAGCGCGGAATCGGACGGCCCGATGCAGATACGCTCGTCCGCCAGAAGCACATGGAGCGCCTTCTCATCGGCTTCGGAGTAAACCGCCACGGTCTTTATTCCGAGCTCGCGGCAGGCCTGGATGACCCGGACGGCGATCTCGCTTCGATTGGCCACCAAGATTTTCTTAAACATGGGAAATCCCCGGAGATGCCGACAACGCGGGTTTAGAAAAGAGTCCGGCCGACACCGATCAGGCCGGTGTCAGGGGTTCGATGCGGAACAGGGGCTCGCCGTATTCAACCGGCTGGGCATTTTCGACCAGGATCTCGACGATTTTGCCGTCCCATTCGGACTCGATCTCGTTCATGAGCTTCATCGCCTCGATCACGCAGATAATCTGTCCCTTCTTGACGACGCTCCCCACTTCGGCATAGGGATCCGCGTCAGGAGCCGGCGAACGATAAAACGTCCCTACCACCGGGGCGGTCAGCGTCAGCCATCCGGCTGGCACCGGGGCCGGTTCGGCCGACGCCTGGGGCTGCGGGACTTCTTCCGGAACGGAAGGGGCCGACGGTATTTCCTCGATAATAGGAGGGCGGGGAAGGGATGAGCGTTCTTTTTTGATCCGGACCTTCACCCCGGATTTTTCGAGCTCCAACTCCGAGATTTCGCTACGCTGGATCAACTCGATCAGCTCTTTGAGCTCCTTGAGATTCATGGGGAGTTATGCCCGCTCCACATACGCATGGTTTCGGGTATCGATCTTGATGACGTCTCCTTCATTCAAATAGAGCGGAACTTTGATCGTCGCGCCCGTTTCCATGACGGCCGGTTTGGTCCCGCCGCTGGCCGTATCTCCGCGGACGCCGGGGTCCGTCTGGACGATCTTGAGCTCGACAAAGGTCGGGACCTCCACGGTCAGCGGTTTGCCCTTGTAAATCAGAATTTTCGCCAGCATGTTTTCCTTCAAAAAATCCCGGCTCTCGCCCAGTTGATTCTGGTCAAAGGACAGCTGTTCGTAGCTGGACGTGTCCATAAAATGGTACTCGGGCCCCTGGGCATACAGGAACTGCATCTCCTTTTCCTCCATGTCCGGTTCGTCGAGCGTCTCGCCGGAACGATAGGTCCGCTCCAGGACATTCCCGGTTTTAAGGCTTTTCAGCCTTGTGCGGACGAAGGCCCCGCCTTTTCCGGGTTTGACGTGCTGAAAATCAACGATGATGAACGGCTCGTTCGAGATTTCGACCTTAGCGCCGTTTCGAAAATCACTGGTTGAGATCACGCCCACTCCTTTTTCATACTTGACCGGGTTTATTATAATGAGTAATGACGAAGGGTGAAACGCGTCACAGTTCCATCTTCAGTTGCGAGCCGGCGCGCCGAAGCAGAAACCGCGCCTTCCCCAAATTGCCGTCCGGATGAATCACAAGAACCAGAAAGTACTCGGCCGTGACCCGCCGGAGTATCACCACGGACCGCTCCGCGCTGGTCATCAGTTCCGAGACCTCTCCGAATTCGACCGACTCGGCCAGTTTTCCGGCCGATCTGAAAAGCCCGCTGAACTCGGCCCCGAGCGTCTGGAGGTCGATCCGGGGATCCCGCTTTTGCTCCTCGACGACGATCCCATCCATTCCGACGATCGCGACCCCGCCGGCCTCGTCCAGTTCCTGGACCACCCGTCGCAGGCTTTCGGCAAGACTCATCGGTCCTGCCCTTTCTTGATGCTGTCCAGCCAAAGCTGAAGACGCTGTATTTTTTGCATCTTCTGCCGTTCCCGATCCGGAGGAGGCGCCGGTTCCGCCGGAGGAGGCTCGGTCGAAGGAGCGGGGGCCGGAACCGGGCCGGCCGCTGGAGATTCGGCAGCCGGCGGCGGGCCGCCTTTGATCTTCGGGCCCTCGGTCAACAGCTTCGACAGCTCGACCGTTTCATCCAGTTTTCTAAACAACGCCTGATTGTTCGGATCCTTCGCCAGTAACCGTCGATAAATCGCGAGCCCTTTTTCATAATGGCCCTGCTTGATATAAAGATCGGCCAATGCCTCGGTCGTGATCTCCTCGGTCGTTGGGGAAGCCGGCGGCGCTTCATCCACAAACGCCTCCGAAGCATCTTCAATGCCGGATTCCGGCTTCGGCGGAGTTTCGGCAGGCTTCTTCAATTTGAACACCGGGAGTCCTGGCTTGGCAGGATCGGCCGGTGTCACTGGAATATAGTCCGATGCGGGAGCCAGTTCCACCGGCGGCGGGGTCTCGGTCGATTTCATTTCGATCACGGCGGGCCCGCGACCCGGCTCGGGCTGGGCATGGGAGGTCTGTTCCACCTGCATCTTATCGGACCCCGATCCCATTGAAAGGGTGGATCGTTCCTGCGCTCTTTGCCGTGCCGCCTGATGCACGAGGTCCAATTCCTCGATAATGAGTTTCATCTCGGCGTCCTTGGGATTCGACGATAAAACCGCCTGACAGGAGATCCGGGCCTTGTCCAGCTGTCCCGACTCCTTGTAGAGTTTGGCCAGCTTCCGGTGTGCGAGAAGGTTTTCAGGATCGGTCTTGATCACCTGTTCGAATTCCGACTTGGCCTCGGCGATCTGGCCCTTCTCAAGATAAACCTTTCCCAGCGTTGCACGGGCTGCATGGAAGTTTGGATGAACCTTCAACCCATCGGTTAAAACCATCACAGCCTCATCCAGAAACCCGGATTTCAGATATTCCTCCGCCAGAGGCACAAAGAGCCTCGACTTGGGATCCTTGGCCAGTTTCTCGGATAGTTTGGCGATTTCCGGAGAAAGAGGTTTTTCCTGTCCTTTTTTTTGATCTTTCTTCTGATCTTTTGGGTCCATAGACTCAAACAGTCCTGTTTAGAACTGCCACATCATAACAAATCCCGGCAAAAAGTCAACGAAGGGTCCGGTCCTTTGGTCTTGATCCGGCTTTCAATTTTACGATCTCATCCAGAATGCGCTCGGCCGTTTCGGCTTTGGAGAGTTTGGGCAGGGCCGTCGTTTCGCCCCGAGCATTCATCAGCGTCACAATATTGGTATCCAGATCGAAACCCGCGCCTTCCTGCGTTACATCGTTGGCGACGATCAGATCCAGCCCTTTTTGCTCAAGCTTGGCCCGGGCCCTTTTCAGAAGATTCCCGGTCTCGGCCGCAAAACCGACCATGATCCGGTCGCCTCGCTCGGAACGGAGATCCGCCAGAATATCCGGAGTGGGCTCCAGTTCAAGAAAAAGGGTCGAGGCCTCTTTTTTCAGTTTCTGCTCGGACCGAAGCCGGGGACGGTAATCCGCCACCGCGGCCGCCATGATCAGGAGGGTCGTCTCGGGGAAATACCGATGGACGGCGTCGCGCATCTCGGCCGCTGTTTGGACCAGTGCCCGCTCGACATTGGCCGGACATGGAAGGTGCGTCGGGCCGCTGACCAGAATGACCCGCGCCCCGCGTCCCCGTGCGGCGCGCGCCAGCGCATAACCCATCTTCCCGGAGGACCGGTTCGTGAGATACCGCACCGGATCAAGCGGTTCCTGCGTCGGTCCGGCCGTGACCAGGACGGTTTCGCCCGCCAGATCCTCCCGCCGGTTCAAGCGGCTCAAAACGGCCGATAGGATTTTCTCCTCAGGGGCCAGCCGTCCGACGCCTTCCTTTCCGGAGGCCAGGAGGCCTTCCTCGGGCGGAACGATATGAACGCCGAGACCGTCCAGAACGGACAGGTTGCGCTGCAGCACGGGATAGTTCCACATATCGCCGTCCATCGCCGGCGCCATCACCATGGGAGCCCGGCTGGCCGTCACGAGCGTCGTCAGGAGATCGTCCGCGATGCCGTTCGCGATTTTACCGATGATATTGGCCGTCGCCGGGGCGATCAGAATCAGGTCGACCTGCTCGGCCAGCGTCAAATGCCGGATTTCATCGGAGGGATCAAACAGACTGGTGTAAACGGGCCGACGGGACAGGACCTGAAAGGTCAACGGCGCGATGAATTGCTGCGCGGAGGACGTCATCACGACCGTGACCCGCGCGCCGGCCTCCATCAACCGCCGCAGGATCAAAACCGACTTATAGGCCGCGATGCTGCCCGTGACACCCAGGAGTACATGTTTATCGTGCGGAAAGGATTCCATCATGTCCTCTATTGTAAGGGGCTCACGTCGCCCCCTCCGCTGGTACAGCCAGACGGAGCCTCCCCCTCTCGCTCGTCGTGCTCGCTGATCTACTCTTCCGGCTCGACGACAGGAGGCAGCTCATCCTTTCGGTCGTTGACATAGACGGTCAGATCCTTTTTGATCTCGCTTTCGTCCTCGCGCGGCAGCATCGCCTTGGCCTTGGCCCGGGCCCGGTCCTCGATTTCCCGGGCCGCCACGGCCTCTTTCATCGCCACCTTGGCCTCCTTGCCGGTCACAAATTCCGTCTTCCCCTGCAGCACCTCGTCCAGGGCCACCGTGGATTCCTTGGTGAACTTACTGGTGATGAGCGCTTTCGAACCCTGCATCATCTGCCGGGCCCGCTGCGCGGCGATAATCACCAATCGATACCGCGTGTCGATCTTGGCATCGTCATATGCGTTCAACAGCGACATCATGTCCATCTTTTTGGTTCCCCCTCTTGGTTGTCTTATTTTAGAAATTGTTCGCGGATCCAGTTTTGATCGGCATGCGTCATCCGGAGCCGGCCGGCCAGGATGACGGACTCCAGATCGCGGACCGCATCTTTGATCTTGTCATTGATGATGAGATAGTCGTAGTCGACAAAATTCCGGATCTCATTCTTGGCGACCCGAAAGCGCCGCTCGATCTCCTCCGGCGCATCCGAACGCCGGTCCCGAAGCCGCTCCATCAGGGTTTCCATCGAGGGGGGAAGGACGAAGATGAAGACGCCGTCCGGAAACCGTTTCTTTAACAGTTGCGCCCCCTGAATATCCACGTCCAGCAGCACGTCCGTCCCGCCGTCCATCGTCCGCTTCAGAAAACCGGCATGGGTTCCATAGAGGTTGTTATGGACCTTCGCCCATTCCGCGAACTCCTCCTGCCGGACCATTTTCATGAACTCGGCTTCCGTCACGAAAAAATAATCCTTCCCGTCAAGTTCACCGGCGCGCGGCGCGCGGGTTGTGTACGAAATGGAATATTGCAGGCCTGACACGGCGTGCGTCATTTCGCGGCAGAGCGTGGTCTTCCCCGCACCCGAGGGCGCGGACACGACCAGGAGCAGCCCCCTCCGTTTGGGCGCGCCGTTTCCCTTGCCTTTTGATTGTGCGGCGTTCACTCGATGTTTTGAACCTGCTCCCTCAGTTTTTCCAGTTCACTCTTGATGCCGACGACCCCCATCGCGATCGGGGCGTCGCTGGATTTGGAGCCGATGGTGTTTACCTCCCGATTCATTTCCTGGATCAGAAAATCCAGACTTCGCCCGACGGCATCATTTCCCCGGATCATGGTCTTGAATTGATTCAGATGGCTCTTCAGCCGGGTCATCTCTTCACTCACATCCGACCGCTCGGCGAAGAGGGCCACCTCCTGGGTCAGGCGGTTGGGATCCAGGGTCACGCCCTGCGTCAAGCGCTCGATTCGATCCTTGAGGCGCGTTTGATATCCATGAACCATCGCCGGGATGCGGGCCTCGATCCGATACAGTGCCTTTTCGATGATCTGAAGACGCTGGCGCAGATCCTTGACCAGGGCCTGGCCTTCTTTCTTGCGCATCGCCTCCAACCGGCCCATCGCTTCCTTGACCAATCCCTGGATCTTCAACGCCAGGTCGTCCGTGGCCTCTTCCAGCTCGGCCGTGGTGATGATATCCCGGAAGCTCATCAGCATCCCCAGATCCACCTGGCCGGGCAGACCCAGTTTCGCCTGAACGTCTTTCAGAATACGCGCATACTGCCGGGCCAGTTCAAGATCCACTTCAAGCCGCTTCGTCTGCCCGGCCGCGCCATTAACCGTCACGGCCAGTTCCAGACGGCCGCGTGTAAAGCGCTCCTGAAGCCGTTTCTTTAAAGGGGCCTCCAGCGGCAGAAGAAACTTGGGCAGCCGTACCGTGATATCGCAGTATTTATGATTCGTCGACCGAAGTTCGGCCACCATCAAAAAATCGCGGTAGCTTCCCTCGCTTCGACCGTATCCGGTCATGCTTTCAATCATCAATACCCGCCCTATAAGTTATAGGTTTTAAACGAGTAATTATATAGAGGGCAGGACAGGATGTCAAACAGAACGTCGGAGAGTCTTTTGGATCAGCCACTTCCGCCGGTTTGCTTATAATAACCGCAGGTCGGCTTTAATTCACACTCCGGACAATGGGGAGCCTTCGCTTTGCAGATGTAACGGCCGTGGAGCAGCAGTTGATGAGAGACGCGGGTCCATTTCTTGTTCGGAATGAGTTTTGCGAGATCTTTTTCGATCTCATCCGGATCATCCGATCGGGTCAACCCGAGACGAAGACTCACCCGCCGGACATGCGTATCCACCACGATCGCCGGTTGACCGAAGCAAGACCCCAGGATGACGCCGGCCGTCTTCCGCCAAACGCCGGGCAGTTCGATCAATTCATCCATCGTGCCCGGAATCCTTCCGCCGTGTTTTTCGACCAGGACCCGGCAACAGCCGATGATATTCTTCGCCTTGTTTTTATAGAAACCGGTCGACCGGATCTCCTGCTCCAAAACGGCCGGATCGGCCTTGGCATAGTCCTCTGCGCTCCTGTATTTTTTGAACAGATGCGGCGTCACCTTGTTCACGCGCTCATCAGTACATTGCGCCGAAAGAATAGTGGCGATCAGAAGCTCAAGGGGGCTTGAGGAATGGAGTTCTACTTTGGGATCCGGAAATTCGCGATTCAGGACCTTTATGAGATGATCCACCTTCATCGTCGGGACCTGCCGCCCTTATCATCATACAACATACAACTCAACTCGCCGGTCGTGGAAGAGGTTGTTGTATCGGTTGAGCGTCTTGTGACGGGCCTCGCGGGGATTGATCTCTACAATTTTGAGAACTTCCTGACTCCGCGCAGCACGGAAAAGGATGCGGCCTTTGGGATCGACTATTTCGCTTTGGCCGATATAGGTCAGACGTTTCTTGCCGCCACGCTGTTCGGAGCCGATCCGGTTCGCCGTGATCGCGAAGACATGGTTTTCAAGACAGCGGGTTACCATCGCATCGGGGCAGTGCGGCAAAACGAGATTGGCCGGATGGCAGATGATCTCGGCGCCGGCCAATGCCAGCGCCCGCGCAACTTCGGGAAAGTACCAATCGAAGCAGATCATCATCCCGATCCGGGCCTTTCCGATATCATAAGCCCGGAACCGGTTCGCCCCCGGCTTGAAGAAAAGTTTTTCTTCATAGAACAGATGCGTCTTACGATAAGTCGCCACATAACCCTTCGGCCCGATCAAGATGGACGAATTGTAGAACACTCTTCCCGCCCGCTCCGGAATCCCGGCCACCAGCCATAGCTTTTTATCCTTTGCGATCTCGCACAACCGTTGAGTCGTGAATCCGTCAGGAATTTCTTCCGACAGCTCGGCCACTTCTCGTCGAGAAATAAACTGATAGCCGCTGTTGAAGAGTTCCGGCAAAACGATCAGATCCGCTTCCGCCTCATCGAGACGCCGCAGTACGGATTCCACATTGCGTTGAACTTCACCAAATACGGGCCTGAATTGATAGAATCCTCCACGGATCATCGTTGGCGATCTCCTCCCGCGTCGGACAATAAAAGTTTCAGCAGACCCGCCTCATCCAGTATCGGAATTCCCAGCTCCTGCGCTTTGACGAGTTTACTTCCGGCTTCCTCCCCCGCAACAACATAATCGGTTTTTTTTGAAACACTACCGGCGACCTTGCCGCCCGCCGCTTCGATCTTTTCCTTGGCGTCCTCCCGCGACAGATTCGGCAGCGTGCCGGTCAGCACAAATGTTTTGCCGCGAACCGACGATATCTTTTTATCTGTATCCGCGCCCTTCACAAAGGTCACGCCCAGATCCAGCAGTTGTTCGATCACCTTTCGATTCTCCGCACTTTTGAAATAGTCGACGACCAACCGCGCCGTATTCGGCGAAAGGCCCGATGACTGCTGCAACGTAAGCGCATCGGCCCGCATCAATTTTTGAAGGCCGCCGGGATAATCCGCAAGCCGCTCGGCCGCGGACAGTCCGACGCCTGGAATATCCAGCCAGCCGATAAACCTTGCCAGCGTCGTTGGCTTGCTCTTGACTCTTTTCTCTTCTTCCCACCGTAGACCGGCCGCTCTCAACTGCTTGATCACTTCCCCGTTGTGCCGTTCGGCAAAAAACTGGACGATGGATTTCGCCACCTCCGATCCGATGTCCGGGACATATCGCAAGGTTTTATCATGAGCCTGCATCAATCGCTCCAGGCTCCCGAAAAAATGAGTCAGTTCTTTTGCGGTGGCTTCGCCGACGTTTGGAATGCCCAGCGAATAAATAAAACGAGCCAGCGTCGTTTTCTTGCCGGTCTCGATGGCCTGGACGAGATTGCTTGCGGACAACTCGGCCATCCGTTCCAACCCGGCCAGTGTCGGTTGATCCAACCGGTAAAGATCGGCCGGCGTCTTGACCAGTCCTTTGTCCACCAGCTGATCCACTAATTTTTCTCCCAGCCCCTCGATATCCATGGCGCGTCGGCCGGCGAAATGCAAAACGGCCTGTTTCCGTTGCGCGGGACAGTACAACCCACCGCTGCATCGGGCCACGGCCTCGCCCGGCAGCCGGATGATTTTCGAACCGCAGACCGGGCAGCTCTGGGGCATTACGAACGGACGCGTCCCGGACGGACGACGATCCAAGACCGCACTGACCACCTCCGGAATGACGTCGCCGGCGCGGCGCACAATCACGGAGTCCCCGATTCGGATATCCTTCCGCCGTACTTCGTCCTCGTTGTGCAGCGTGGCATTGGTGACGGTCACGCCCCCCACAAAGACCGGATTTAACCGTGCCACGGGTGTTATGGCGCCTGTTCTTCCGACTTGCACGTCAATGTCCAGCACCGTTGTCATCGCTTCCTGCGCCGGAAATTTATGCGCCACGGCAAAACGCGGCGCGCGCGCGACGAAACCCATCCGCTCCTGTGCGCGCAAATCATTCACCTTGTAAACCACGCCGTCAATGTGATAAGGCAGTGCTTTGCGTTTGTTGCCGATCGCGCGGTAATAATTTAAAAGCCCCCGGACTCCCCGCACGACCTTCCGTTCAACGCAAACCGGAAACTTTTGTTTCGCCAGATAATCCATCAGTCCGCTGTGCGTTTGCGGCAGATCAAATCCCTCGGCGCTTTCCGACGCATAAGCAAAAAAGGCAAGACGGCGCGTGGCGGTGATGCGCGGATCGAGTTGTCGCAGGCTGCCGGCGGCCGCGTTTCGCGGATTGACAAACAGCTTCTCGTCTCTCCGTACCTGGTCCCGATTGAGCTGTTCAAAGTCGCGTTTGAACATGAAGACTTCGCCTCTAACCTCTAGCCGTGGCGGCGGATCGCCCCGCAGATGGAGAGGAATGGTCTTGATCGTGCGAAGATTGGCCGTGACATCCTCCCCGGTATTGCCGTCCCCGCGGGTCGCCCCTTGAACCAGCCGGCCATTTTGGTAGGTCAGACTGACCGCCACGCCGTCGAATTTCGGCTCGACCGCGTATTC
>JACQFA010000100.1 GCA_016200255.1 Nitrospirota bacterium
AATGCCCCCATTGTCGGGACGAAGCCGATTGTTTTGTCGCGCCATTGTTGTCCTTCGGCCCATTGCTGCATTTGACGGATGCTTTTAATTATTTTCATGGTCAGTTGAACCTGAATTAAGGGAGCGGATTACTTCCTCGGCACATAGTACTGCGTGCCTTTTTTCATCTGAACGATCTGGTGCAGAAGATCGTCGAGGTCGGCCCGCCGGTTGACGAAATCGATCTCGGAGGTCTGGACGACGAGGAGCGGGGAGTCGGTGTACTGGAAAAAAAAGTCGTTGTAGGACTGGTTCAGCGCATCGAGATAGTCGGGCGACAGCGGTTTTTCATACTCCAGCCCGCGGTGACGGACCCGGTCCATCAGGACCTCCGGGCCGGCCTGTAGATAGACGACAAGATCCGGTGTCGGGATCGCCGGATTCAAAAGGGAATAGAGCTGCCGGTAGAGGGCCATTTCGCTTTCGTCCAGATTGATCGAGGCGAAGATGCGGTCTTTCGGAAAAAAATAATCCGTGACGGTCGTCCGCTCAAACAGATCCATCTGCGACAGTTCCTGAAGCTGCCGGTAACGCGAGAGGAGGAAGAAGATCTGGGTCTGGAAGGCGAAGCGCTTGGGGTCTTTATAAAAATCTTTTAAAAACGGGTTGTCCTCCGCCCGTTCCAGTACGATTCGCGCGTCCAGTTCGCGGGCCAGTAATTTCGCCAGGCTGGTCTTCCCGACGCCGATCGGTCCCTCGATCACCAGGTATTTGGGACTCTTGACCGGCATCACCCGGCCTTCTGTTTAAGATGGAACGGCGCCAGACGGCGGACGTCCTGATGGTTCCGCATTCCTTTCAAAAGCTGCGAGGCGGTCTTTCGAAGCGCCGGATGTTCCAGCTCCGGCGCGATCTCGGCCAGCGGCTCCAGAACGAACCGCCGTTCATGCGCCCGCGGATGCGGGATCGTCAAATCGGCTTCGCGAACGATCCGGTCGTCGTAAAACAGGATGTCCAGATCGATGGTCCTCGGCCCGTAACGGACGCTCCGCTTGCGGCCGAGAAACTGCTCCACCTCCTGACAGGCCCGGAGCAGTTCCGGAGGAGTAAGCGTCGTCCGGACGGCCGCGACGCAGTTGATGAACCAGTCCTGATCGATCATCTCCAGCGGCGCGGTTTCGTACAGCGATGAAACCGTGATGAGCGAGGTTTTCGAAAAGCCGGAGATCAGACGGACGGCCTCCTCGCAATAGGCCTGCCGGTCGCCCATGTTCGAGCCGATCCCGATGTAGACGGTCACGGGTTCCGTCATGAGAGCAGCCGTTCCATCCGGCCGACCGCTTCGATCAGCCGCTCGTTCGGCACCGTCAACGCCATCCGGATATAGCCCTGTCCGGCCTTCCCGAATCCCGATCCGGGCGTGGTGACGATCCCGGCCCGGTCCAGCAGATGCGTCGTGAACTTCATCGCGGTATAACCTTTCGGAACGCCGACCCAGACATAAAACGTCGCCTTGGGCGGCTCGACCGACAGACCGAGACCCATCAGTCCCGAAATCAGTGTGTCCCGCCGTTCCTGATAAACCTTCCGGATCTCGTCCGTCACGGAATCTTTTAAGTTCAGGGCCTCGATCCCGGCCTCCTGGACGGCCTGAAATACTCCGGAGTCGAGGTTGCTCTTGACCTTGCCCAGCGCCGCAAGAATCTGCGCATTCCCGACCGCGAACCCGATCCGCCATCCGGTCATGTTGAATGTTTTGGAAAGAGAATGAAACTCGATGCCGACCTCCCGGGCCCCGTCCATCTCCATAAAGCTCATCGGCCGTTCCCCGTCGAAATAAACCTCGGAATAGGCGTTGTCGTGACAGACGATCAGCTTGTGGCGGCGGGCGAACCGGATCACCTCTTTGAAAAATTCCTTTCCGGCCGTGGCCGAGGTCGGGTTGTTCGGATAGTTGATGAAAAGAAGCCGTGCTTTTTTAAGAACCGCGTTCGGGATGCGGTCGAATTCCGGAAGAAAATGGTTTTCCTTTTTGAGCGGCATGAAGTGGGAACGGCCTCCGGCAAACAGCGTGGCGGCATGGTAGACCGGATAGCCCGGATCCGGGATCAGCGCGACATCGTCGGGATTGATGAAGGCCAGCGGGAGATGGCCGATGCCTTCTTTCGAGCCGATCAGTGTCAAGACCTCGTTCTTCGGATCGAGCCGTACGCCGAACCGCCGACGGTACCAGTCCGCGGCCGCCTCCCGAAAGGTGAGCATTCCTTCATAGGAAGGATATTGATGGTGCTTGGGGTTCTCGGCCGCCCGTTGAAGCCGGCGGATGATCGCATCCGGCGTCGGAAGATCCGGGTCGCCGATGCCGAGGTTGATGAGATCCGCGCCCTTGGCCAGCGCTTTCTGTTTGAGTTGGTCGATCGTCGCGAAGAGATAGGGCGGAAGGTTTTTGATTCGATCCGCAATCTTGGGTTTCGGCATGGGTTAGAGAATAACTCCTTTCGGTTCGTTTATTGTACGGGGTTCGCGAGCCGTCCGATGCCGTCGATGACGACCTCGATCCGGTCGCCGGTCTTCATCGACCCGACCCCGGCCGGCGTTCCGGTTGAGATCACGTCGCCGGGAAGCAGTGTCATCACCTGCGAGATGAAGCTCACCAGCGCCGGCACCTTGAAGATCAATTGCGCGGTCGCGGCCGACTGGCGCCGCTCGCCGTTCAGATAGCTTTCGATTTTTAAATTTCCCGGGGCCAGATCGGTCACGATCCAGGGTCCAAGGGGCGCAAACGTATCGAAGCCCTTCGCCCGGGTCCACTGACCGTCTTCCTTTTGCAGGTCCCGGGCCGTGACGTCATTGATGCAGGTGTAACCCAAAATGAACTCCGACGCCTGTTCCGGGGCGATTTTAGACGTTCGTTTCCGGATCACCACGGCCAGCTCGGCCTCGTAATCCACGCGGCGCGACCGCGGGGGGAGACGAATCGGTTCAAGAGGGGCTATCACGGCCGTGGACGGTTTTAAAAACAGCAGCGGTTCCTTCGGAAGTTCCTTCTTAAACTCAGCCGCGTGGTCCGTATAATTGACGCCGACCGCCACGATCTTGGACGGCTCGCACGGGGCGAGAAGCCGGACCGATTTCAACGGGATTTCTTTATCGGTCGGTCTGGGTCCGGAAAACGGATCGCCTTCGATGATGCGGATCGTCTCGTTTTCGAGGAGACCGTAACTGATTTTGTTGTTGTAATGAAAGCGAACGAATTTCACGAATTATTTGAGTCCCAAGACGTCCATCATATCGTATAAACCCGGCGGACGGCCGACGATCCAGCGCGCTGCGACGAGCGCCCCGCGCGCGAAATTGTCGCGGCTGTGCGCGCGGTGGGTGATCTCGATGCGCTCGCCCGGCCCGGCGAAGATCACGGTATGCTCGCCCACCACGTCCCCGGCGCGCAGCGACTGGATCCCGATCTCTTTTTTCTTCCGCTCGCCGATCACGCCGTGTCTCGCATAGACGCCGACCTCGTCCAGATCGCGCTTCAGCGCCCCGGCCACGACCTGGGCCATTTTAAGGGCCGTGCCGCTGGGCGCGTCCTTCTTCGAATGATGATGAACCTCGACGATCTCGACGTCGTAATCGTCCCCGGTCACGCGGGCGGCATCCGCCAGAATTTTAAAGACCAGGTTGACGCCCACGCTCATGTTGGGCGACAGGACGCAGGGGATCTGTCTGGCGAAGTCGCGGATGCGTTCGGTCTCCTTCTTTGAGAAGCCGGTCGTTCCGATCACGATCGCCTTCCCGGACTTGACCACCGCCGGCAGTATTCCCATCGTGCTGGACGGTTCGGTGAAATCGATCACGACGTCGCCCTGTGCGAGGACCTTGCCGATCGGATGGATGATCGGGATGCCCAGCGGTCCGCAGCCGGCCACCTCGCCCGCGTCGCGGCCGACGGCATGCAGCTCTTTTTTCTCGACCGCCGCGGACAATTGCAAACCGGTCGCCTTGTCCTGCATCAGGCTGATGATCCGGCCGCCCATCTTGCCCGATGCGCCTGTTACAATCACGTTAATCATCGTCTTTGATCCCCCGGCTTAAATCAGCCCGTACGCTTTCATCGTCTTCTTCAAAATGGCCTGGTTCGCTTCGGACAGGGGACAGAGCGGCAGACGAACCTCCTCGGAACATTTTCCCATCCATCCCAGCGCCGTCTTGACCGGAATCGGATTCGTCTCGATGAACAGCGCGTCCACGAGCGGAGCCATTCCGAAATGCAGACGGCGGGCCTTGTCCCAATCGCCCTTGAGGGCGGCGCGCACCAGCTCGGCGCAGTCCTTGGGGATGAGATTGGCCGCGACCGAGATCACGCCGCGTCCGCCGAGAGACAGGATAGTCAGCGTCAGCGCGTCGTCTCCCGAGATCACGGCCAGCCGGTCGCCGCACAGACGGATCACCTCGCTGATCTGTTGAATCGACCCCGACGATTCCTTGATCGCGACGATGTTTCGCTCGCCGGTTTTCGCATCGACCAGCCGGGCCACGGTGGCCGGGAGCATGTTCACGCCGGTCCGTCCGGGAATGTTGTACGGGATCAGAGGCAGATCGACCGATCTTGCGATGGTTTTGAAATGCCGGTAGAGTCCTTCCTGGGTCGGTTTGTTGTAGTAGGGGCAGATCAAGAGCGCCGCGTCCGCGCCGACTTTTTGCGCATGTCGGGTCAGGGCGACGGCCTCCTCGGTGCTGTTCGAGCCGGTCCCGGCCACGACCGGCGTCCGGCCGTTCGCGATCTGGATGGCCAGTTCGATGACGCGGTTGTGCTCTTCGTGGCTGAGGGTCGCCGACTCGCCCGTCGTGCCGCACGGCACGATGCCCGCAGTCCCTCCCGCAATCTGGAACTCTATCAAATTTCCAAAGGCTTTTTCATCCAGTTTGCCTTTTTTAAACGGGGTGACGATCGCGACCATCGAACCGGAAAACATGGTTAGCCTCCTCTTTTGTAGGGGCTCGCGTCGCCCCCTCTACCGGCACAGCCGGATGGAACCTCCCCCTCTCGCTCGCTTTGCTCGCTGAATAGATAGCGATGGGTGGAGCGCCCGGGATCGGACCGGAAACAGTGGCGACCCGTTTCGTGAGGGGTTTATCATACGGAAGTCGGGGTTTAAAATCAACTCCCTCATGATTGATTTGCGGGCGGGGCAGGGGCTATAATTTGGTTCATGGATCTCAAGGAAAAACTGGCCCATCTTCCGTCGCAACCCGGCGTCTACCTCATGAAAGGCCGCGGCGGCGCGATTCTCTATATCGGGAAGGCCAAGGCGCTCTCCGACCGCGTCCGGTCCTATTTTCAGGAAGGCGCGCAGCTCACGCCGCGCATCCGGCATTTGGTTCCCCAGATCAAGGACCTAGAATGCATGGTGACGGCCACCGAACTCGAGGCGCTCATTCTTGAAAATAACCTGATCAAGAAACATCGCCCCAAATATAATGTCGTTCTACGCGATGACAAGAACTATCCCTATCTGCGTCTTCCGCTTCTTGGCGACTACCCACGGCTTGAAATCGTCCGTCGTGTGAAACCGGATGGCGCGCTCTATTACGGCCCGTACGTTCCCACGCATGCGCTTCGCGAAACGTTGCGGCTTCTTCGACGGCTTTTCCCCCTTCCCAACTGCACCATCGTGATCGACGGGACGGCCGAGCGGGCCTGCATCGAGTTCGAGATCAAGCGCTGCCTCGCCCCCTGTACCGGCCATCAAAGTCGCGAGGATTATCAGGAGATGATGGGCCAGGTCCGGCTGTTTCTGGAAGGGAAGGACAACGATCTCATGAAGGGTTTGAAAAACCGGATGGAGGTCGAGGCGGCCCGTCTGAATTTCGAAGAGGCGGCCCGTCTGCGCGATCAGGTGGCGGCGATCGAACGGACGCTGCAGCGCCAACGGATCACAACGACCGATTTCACCGATCTGGATGTCATCGCCGCGGCGCGCGGCGGGGAGGCGCTCGACTTTCAGGTGCTGTTCATCCGCGGCGGGATGATGGTCGGACGGAAGGATTTCTTTCTGAGCGGGATCGGCGAAGCGTCGGAGGCCGAGCTCTACGGAACGTTTATCCAGCAATTTTACAATAAGGAAGGGCTGGTCCCGCCGGAGGTCATCACGGCCGTCGCTCCGGATGAAGCCGGTCTGCTGGAGCGGTGGTTGTCCGGGAAACGAGCGTCGCCGGTCCGCTTGACCGCGCCCCGGCGCGGGAAGGCCGTACAGCTCGTTCGGCTTGCACAGGAGAATGCCCGCGTCGCGCTGGAGGAGCATCTCCGGGTTCTTCAAGTCGGCACGGCGGCCTCGCAGGAGCTCCAGCGGATTTTGGGACTCCAACGGCTCCCCTCAAGGATCGAGGCGTTCGATATCTCGAACATCATGGGCGACCAGGCCGTCGGCTCCCGCGTGGTTTGGGAAGACAACCGGCCGAAGAAATCGGCCTACCGGAAATTCAAGATCCGGACGATTCTTGGCGCAAACGATTTCGGCATGATGAAGGAGGTCCTGGTCCGGTGGTATTCCTTTGCGAGGGACTGCGAAGAACCGCTGCCGGACCTGATCGTGATCGACGGCGGCCGAGGCCAGCTCTCGGCCGCGATCGAGGCGATGCGGATCGTCGGGGTCACCGACCGGGATGTGATCGGGCTGGCGAAGGAAAAGGGCGAGAAGTTCGAGCGCGTTTTTCTTCCGGAGGTTTCCGAAGCGATCGTTCTGGACCCGGCCTCGCCGGCCACGCATCTGCTTCAGCGGATCCGCGACGAGGCGCACCGCTTCGCGATCACCTATCATCGAACGCTCCGCGGCCGCGAACTTGTTTTGTCCGTTCTGGATGAAGTTCAGGGAATCGGCGAGGCGCGAAAGAAAGCGCTGCTGAAAAAGTTCGGAAGTCTGGACGCCATTCGACAGTCATCCGTTGACGAAATGTTGGCTGTTCCGGGCATGACGCGAAAGCGGGCCGAGGCGGTGTTGCAGAAATTAAATGCCGACGGTTCGTAGGGGCACGGCGCGCCGTGCCTCTGCCGTTTTTCCGAACCCCGGACGGTCAAATAAATCCCGTTCTGTCAATGGAGCCTTCCTCCTCGTTCGCTGTGCTTGCCGGGTAGCTACGCCCGTCTTGACACTGCCGGGGGCATCGGATAAGATGGCCGGGGTTTTAGTGGGAGAAAAAAGTGAGTCGTTTTCGGTTATTATTTCATCTCGTCATTCTGCCGGCCGTCATTTTAGGATTGACGGCCTGCGGCTCGAAATCGTCCCCGCCCGGTCCGTCCGTTAACGTCCAGTCTCCCCCTCCGAATGTGCAGGAGCCGGGGCCGGCCTTCCAGCCGGCGCCGGCCGTTCCGGAACGGACCCCATCGGTCCGTGATCCTCTCATGGAGCAGGGGGCGAAATTTATGGCGGTGGTGATGCAGTATAAGCAGCGTCTGGAGAAAGACCCCAAGGACAAAGACGCGCTGATGTTTTTGGGCAATGCGAATTACGACATCAACCGGTTTGGTCAGGCGAAGGACTATTACAAACGCTACCTTGAAATCGATCCGAAACACGCGGCGGTCCGGACCGATTTGGCCACGAGTTATTATAAAGTCAGGGATGTGGACTCGGCCGTACGCGAACTGAAAACCGTCGTGGCCCAGGTCCCGGATCATGAGGCGGCGCTCTATAACCTGGGCCTGATCCTCTGGCAGGATAAGCACGACAATCCCGGCGCGGTTCAGGCCTGGGAGGTATTGCTGAAGGCCCATCCGAACCATCCGAAGGCGGCGGAGGTCCGAAAACAGATCGCCGAGATGAAAAAGAAGTCGTAGGAGCATGCCATGCGGCTTCTGGTCACCCTGTTTCTGATTTTTGTGGTCTATCTCGTCATGAAGATGCTGATCGGATTCGCCTCCCTGCCGGGCCGGCAGCGAAAACGGCGGGAAGAGTCGGGAGGCGAAATGGTGCAGGACCCGGTCTGCGAGACCTACGTTCCAATAGGCCGTGCGATTGAAAAAAAGATGAACGGACAGACCGTTTATTTTTGCAGTCAGCCGTGCATGGATGCTTTTTTTGAAAAAAGGAGAGCGTCATGAAATTTTTTCTGGATACCGCCAACGTCAAGGAAATTCAGGAAGCCGCCGCCATGGGGGTGCTGGACGGCGTGACCACGAACCCGTCGCTCGTCTCGAAGGAAGGCCGCCCGTTCCGTGCAATTTTGGAAGAGATCTGCAAAGTCGTCGACGGGCCGATCAGCGCCGAGGTGGTCAGCGTCGATATGGACGGGATGCTGAAAGAAGGCCGGGAGCTGGCCAAGATTCACAAGAACATCGTGGTCAAGCTTCCGACGATCCTGGAAGGGCTGAAGGCCTGCAAGCGGTTGACGGGCGAAGGCATCCGCGTCAACATGACGCTGGTTTTCTCGCCCTCGCAGGCGCTGCTCACGGCCAAGGCCGGGGCCGCCTTCATGAGCCCGTTCATCGGACGGCTGGACGACATCAGCCAGTCCGGGATGGAGGTTATTCGACAAATCAAGACGATTTATGACCATTACGGCTACAAGACCGAAATCTTGGCCGCCAGCATCCGCCATCCGATGCATGTCGTCGAGGCCGCGCTGGCCGGCGCGCACGTCGCCACGATGCCCTTGTCCGTGATCCAGCAACTGATCAAGCATCCACTGACCGATGCGGGTCTGAAGAAATTCCTCGCCGATTGGGAACGCGTCCCGCGCTGATGCGGTCTGAGATACGCCTTCTGATCCGATCCGCGCTCAAGGCCGCCGATCCCGCGACGGTTGTTCGGCGGTCGCTGCGGATCGAGAAGGCCCTCCTCGTTATCAAAGACCCGACACAAACTCGGCTGAAAGAACATTTTTATAAACTTGACGATGTCCGACGCTTGATCGTGATCGGCGCGGGCAAGGCCGCGCCGGCGATGGCGGCTGTGGTGGAGGCTATCCTCGGCTCTCGGATCACGGACGGGCTCGTGGTCACAACGCCCGGTCGTTATAAACCGTTAAAGAGAATTAAGATGCTCACGGCCGGTCATCCGATTCCAAATCGTGCCGGACGAATGGCTTCCGCGAGAATGGTCGAGCTGGTGACGGGTCTGGGGCCGGACGATCTGGTCCTGTTTCTTCTTTCCGGCGGCGCCTCGGCCCTTCTGCCGTTGCCGGTAGAGGGGATTTCGCTTCGCGATAAACAGCGAATCACGGATCAACTGCTTCGATCCGGGGCGACGATCCGGGAATTGAATACGGTCCGCAAACATCTCTCCCTCCTCAAGGGCGGACAACTGGCCGCGCGTTGCCGTCCGGCCCGCATCGTCTCGCTCATTCTGTCGGATGTGATCGGGAATTCCCTGGATGCGATCGGTTCCGGCCCGACGGCGCCCGATCCGACGACATTCAACGACGCGATCACGATCTTGAAAAACTACCGTCTATGGCCTGGAGCGCCGCGTCCGGTCAAAAAACATCTTGAGGCTGGTCAGCGGGGGGTTCGGCCCTAGACGCCGAAACCCGGCGATCCACTTTTTCGTCGTGTTCAAAATATCATCGTCGGCGATAATCGAACGGCCGTAGCGGCCGTGGCCGAAAAGGTGCGGGCAACGGGATTGAATGCGTTTGTCCTGACCACAAAGCTGCAGGGTGAGGCGAGGGAGGCGGCCAAGCTGTTCGGAACGCTTGCGCGCGCAGTCCGCGAGACCGGGAAACCGGCGGCCCGTCCGGCCTGTCTGATCGCGGGCGGGGAGTTGACCGTGACCGTCGCCGGCCGCGGAAAGGGCGGACGGTGCCAGGAACTTGCGCTTGCGGCCGTTAAAGAGATCGCCGGTCTTACCGGTACGGCGCTGGTTGCCTTCGGTACCGACGGTATAGACGGCCCCACCGATGCGGCCGGTGCTGTCGTGGATGATTCGACGCTGCTTCGAGCCTCGCGAAGAGGACTCGATCCGGGTTGGTTTCTGGTTCGGAATGATTCCTACCATTTTTTTAAAAAGCTGGGCGGATTGATCCAAACCGGACCCACCGGGGCGAATCTAAATGATCTGTATCTACTTTGGGTCCGGTGATCGGGGAATGCGATATGAACCCAAGCCCACTCTTCGGATCAGATGATTGTCGGTGTCTGCAATATAAATGGCCCCGGGGCCCAGAGTGATTCCGTGAGGGGAACTGAGGGAAGCCTTTGAGGCGGGACCGCCGTCCCCACCTCGTCCCGGCTGGCCGTTTCCGGCAAGAGAAACGATGATTCCGGTCTTAAGCGATACGATGCGGATGAGGTGATGGCCGGTATCCGCAATGTATAGAATGTCCTGATCGATGCTGAGCCCGGCCGGATAGCGCAGACTGGCCTCGACCGCCGGTCCCCCGTCTCCTCGAAGAGCGGAATTTCCATCGCCGGCCACGGTCGTGATGACTCCGGTCTTCACGTCCACCTTGCGAACCCGATCGTTGTCGCTGTCCGCGATGTAAAGACTGCCGTCTTCGTCGAAAGCCAGGCCGGTCGGGTTGGCCAGATCGGCTTTCACGGCGGGTCCGCCGTCCCCACTGAATCCCGAGGCCCCGGTTCCGGCAATTGTATTAATTAATCCCTTGGAAGGATCTATAACGCGGATGCATTGGTTTCCGGTGTCGGAGATGTAGAGTCTGCCCTCCTTATCCACGGCGATTCCTGTCGGTGAATTGAGGCTGGCCTCCGTGGCCGGCCCTCCATCCCCTGAGAGGCCCTGAATTCCATTGCCGGCTACGGTGCTGATGATTCTGGTCGCGACGTCCACTTTTCGGATACGGTGGTTTCCCTGATCTGCAATAAAAAGAGAGCCGTCTCGACCAATCGCCAGGCCCATCGGATTGGCCAGGGAAGCCTTCAAGGCATGCGTGCCGTCTCCGCCGTAACCCAGGATGCCATTGCCTGCAATGGTGGTCGCCACACGGGTTTTTGCATCGACCCTTCTGACCCTTTGGCCGTTCCTCTCAAGAATGTAAAGGTTTCCGGATAGATCGGTCACAATGTCATACGGGAGGCTGATATCGGCATTAATGGCGACATGCCCGTCTCCGCTGAAGCAGCAGTGGCCGTTTCCGGCGACGGTCGTGATGATTCCGTTCGGCGCGACCTTTCGAATGCGTTCGTTGCCGGTGTCTGCAATATAGAGGGTTCCCGAAGCGTCGACCGCGACGCCGATCGGAAAGTTTAACGTTGCATTAATGGCTGGACCCCCATCCCCCGAGAATCCCGTTTGGCCGCCCAGGCCCGCAACGGTCTGGATGATCCCGGTCGGCGTGATTTTCCGGACCACTTGGTTGCCGCTGTCGGAAAAGTAGAGGGTTCCGTCCGAACCCGCCGCAATTCCAGAGGGGAAGGCCAGGCTGGCCTGTGTGGCCGGTCCTCCATCTCCGGCAAAGTCGATCGTCCCATTGCCTGCAATCGTGGTAATATTCCCGGTTGCGGTCTCTACCTTGCGGATACGGTTGTTGAGTGTGTCTGCAATGTAGACATTCCCCTTCGCGTCTACCGCGACGCTGTGGGGGTTCATGATACTCGCTTGTGTGCCCGGTCCTCCGTCTCC
>JACQFA010000103.1 GCA_016200255.1 Nitrospirota bacterium
CCATTGCATTAAGATACAACCCGCCCCATCCCAATTCGATTATTTCCAGCGGTTTGGCCTTCCCCGCCATCTAACCATCCATCTGCAGGATTTAGAACGACGGTTCCACGACTTAAGCCGGAAATTCCATCCGGATCTGTTCCAACGAGGATCGGATCAGGAAAAGGCGATCAGTCTTGAAAACTCCGCCTTGCTGAATACGGCCTACCGCACCCTCCGTGATCCGATTCTTCGTGTGGAGTATCTCATTCGCCTAGAAGAAGGGGCTGTGAAGGATATCCCGGCCAAAGCCCCTCCAGACCTGTTAGAAGAGATCCTGGAACTCCATGAAACCCTCGAAGAATATAAGCAGACTGGAGAAACGGCCCCCGATAAAAGCGCGGATCTTCGGAAAACATTATTGGCGGAACAGGAGCAAATCCATTCCCGGAAAATGGTTTTAGAAAAGGGGCTTTTTAGTCTTTTTGAGGACTGGGATCGTATGCAGAATCAAGGTCTCTTGGAGATAAATAAACAACAACAACAACAACAACAACAACAACAAGAAGAAGCACATCGGCGATCGTTGCTACAGCGAATGAAGGATTTTCTTTCAGCGCGGGCTTATTTGAGAACCGTGCTGCAGGATCTAGACGAAGGACTTCATGACCATCATCCGTAAAGGCAGCCATTAATGTCCAAGATAGTGGGAATCGATCTTGGCACGACCAATAGCTTGGTTGCATATATGGACGGCAAAGAGCCGAAGGTGATTGCGGATCTGGAAGGACGCACGTTAGTTCCCTCCGTGATCTCGGTGGACGATCAGGGTTGGATCGTCGGAGAGCGGGCGAAACAGCGGTTGCTTACCCATCCTAAAACGACGGTTTATTCCGTCAAGCGGTTGATGGGGAAGGGGCTGGTGGACGCTCAGGAAGAGCGAAAGTACTTTCCTGTTTCTCTGAGCGAGAAACAGCCCGGCGTTATTCAGATTGAACTGGGCCAATACCGTTTGACCCCGCCTGAATTATCGGCGCTGATCCTGAAGGAGGTCAAACAGAGGGCGGAGGAGTTCCTGGGATCAACGGTCACCCAGGCCGTTGTAACGGTGCCGGCCTATTTTAATGACAGCCAGCGCCAAGCCACGAAGGACGCGGGCCGGATAGCGGGGCTGGACGTTTTACGCATCGTGAACGAGCCGACGGCGGCCTGTCTGGCCTACGGCCTTCAGAAAAAGAAGCAGGGCGTGATCGCGGTCTACGACCTGGGGGGTGGGACCTTTGACATCTCCATTCTAAAAGTCACGAAAGGGATCTTTGAGGTTCTGGCGACCAACGGGAACACGCAACTGGGAGGAGATGATCTTGATCAACGGCTGATGGAATTGGTGTTGCGTGACATTCAGCAAGAGTTCGGTCAGGACCTCCGAAAGCATGTGGAATCCATTCAACAGATTCGCCTTGAGGTCGAGAAGGCCAAGCGCCGTCTGTCCGATGAGGATGTGACAGAACTTGTTATACCGATTGAACAGGGAATGGTTTACCGCCGGCCGATGAAACGGGTCGAGCTGGAGTCTTTGGTCAAAGACCTGATCGATTTGACGATCGGCCCGTGCCGGCAGGCGCTGGAGGATGCACATCTTTCACCGAAGGATGTGGATGAAGTCGTCTTGGTGGGCGGATCGACGCGCATGCCGTTGGTTCGCCGCACGGTGGAAGAGATCTTTCATCAAACGCCGCATTGCGAAATCAATCCCGATGAAGTCGTAGCGTTGGGTGCCGCGGTACAGGCCGATATCCTGGCCGGCGGGATTCAAGACATGCTGCTGTTGGACGTGACGCCTTTATCGCTCGGTATCGAAACGATGGGCGGCGGGATGAGCGTTTTGATTCCGAGAAACAGCACCGTCCCGACCGGTGCCAAGGAGCTCTTTACCACGTTTGTCGACGGCCAGCGCTCCGTCGATATCCATGTCTTCCAGGGGGAGCGGGAACTGGTCAAGGATAATCGCAGCCTTGCCCGATTCCAGTTGAAAGAGCTTGATCCATTGCCGGCTGGCATGCCGCGGATCGAGGTGAATTTTACCATTGATGCGAATGGAATTCTTCACGTCGGCGCCAAAGATCTCCGGAGCGGTCGGGAACAGTCGGTCGAGGTGAAACCGTCTTACGGTCTCAGCGATGATGACGTCACCCGGATGATCCAAGAGTCGTTCAAGTTTGCAAAAAGCGACATGGATGCCCGTCAGTTGATCGAGGCCCGGAATGAAGCCGCGACGATCCTTCGTCATACGGAACGGGCTTTAAATCAAGGGGGGCAACTCATTGAGCCGGACGAACGGGATCGCATTGGAGATCGGATGACGGCGCTTAAAACAGCTGCGGAGGGCGATGACCATCGTCTGATCCGCGAGCGAATTGTTCAACTGGATAAAGCCACGGTTCGTTTGGCCGAGTCCCTGATGGAATCAACCTTGCAGAGCGGCTTAAAAGACAAAAAACTTTCAGAGTTGCCCTGAACTGGTACGTAAACGATCCAGAAGAGGTTCTTTATGGAAACAAAAGTCGGAGAGGTTTTAAAAAACAAGGCGGCCGCGGATGGAAACGGCACGCACAAGAAATATAAAGTGACCTTCCTGCCGATGAACGTGACGGTGGAAGTGGATGAATCCCAGTTTCCTTTGCAGCACGACGGTAAACCGGGTTCACTCCTGGACATCGCCCTGGCGCATAAACTTAAGATGGGCCACAATTGCGGCGGATCCTGCGCCTGCACCACGTGTCATGTCGTTGTAAAGCAGGGCATGGAGAATCTCTCTCCGATGCAACAGGATGAAGAAGACCGTTTGGATATAGCCGAAGGCCTGACCCTATCTTCCCGATTGGGCTGCCAGGCGGTTGTCAAAGGCGACGTCATTGCGGAAATCATGGAAGAGGGTGAAGCAGGTCATTAACACCGAAAGGATCCAAGATGGATTTGGACTGGCAGGACGGGGAGGAGATTGCGTTGCGATTGTTTGACCGATTTCCGGATCTGGATCCCCTTACGGTGCGATTCACCCAGTTGCATCAATGGGTGACGGAATTGACCGAGTTCAAGGGCGATCCCAAGGCCTCCAATGAAAAAAAACTCGAGGCAATTCAGATGGCCTGGTACGAGGAATATAAATCGGGGAATGACTAGACGGCTGTCACCAGGTGATGACGGAGTCGGAGGAAAGAATCAGATCCAGCATCTTTGAGTAGTTGATTATCTCAAATTTCGAAACGACCCCCCTCGTTTTCGCATCTTCATCCAGAACATAGACTTTGGACGGAAAGTCAGTCTTTAGACGGACGGCCTCCTGAATCAGGAGAACGGACAACTCCCGCGGGGCTCCTTTGCGCTGCTGGGCGATGAGATTCAAGGCGTCCGTCGAGTTGAGCTCTTTTAGAATATGAAGGATTCGATTCACTGCCTGCCCCGTTCAGAAGATTAAAAATCGTCTGGATTGTAGGATTAACTCGTTTATTTTGTCAAAAGTTACGGACTGAATCTTGTAGTCCGAACCCTCCAGCGGGTTGGTTTTTAAAGCGCCCTCCTCGACAAAGAAAGTCTGATCCAGTTCTTTGAAGGCCGGGAGGTATTTCTGAAGAATATCTCCGTCCACCAGGTCTTCCGTGTCGTCGACCAGCAAGAGTAGGGCTTGGTTGAGAAGTACAATTGTCACCGAATGGTCACCACTGGCCAGTCCCAAGGCGATACGAATGGCCTCTGCCGGCCGGTGGCTTTCGAGAGGGTTGCTTTTTATCAGAACCAGGATGCGGTCGGTCATGTCTTGGCGGTCAATTAAAGGAGAGAAATTGATCACAGCCCTTGATCAGATCGGACAGAACGACCAGGCCGCACGGGATGGCATTGCCGCTCAACGCAACATGATGCCGCTCGGCTCCGTAAGCGCAGACGAATAGTTTCAGTCCTTGTTCGATCAGTGAGTTCAACCGGGGATGATCCATGGCCAAGGCGCCCTGGTCAATCAGGTAGAGATAGACCTGGTCTTTCTCGGCCAGTGCGGTTTCGGTCAGGCGGATCACGGTTTCAAGGTTGGAATTTTGTGGCGGTGTTGAAAGGAGCAGTCCAAGTTTTTTGTTCCGGATCGTCATGGTTTCACTCTAACATCCGGTTCTTCTGTTTGTCAATGCAACCTGGCTTCTTTTGTTGCTCACCGGTAATCCACAGCCTTCCCCCAGAGTGTCCACAACATATAGTTAGTGAAGAGGTTTTTAGCCACTGCATATGGTATTTTTTGCTTGACAACGCGGGCGAATTTTTGTATGGTACTGGCCCATGGTATGGAATAAGTTCGGAATGAGTTCAAAAAGAATTCAAAAAGTCATCCGCCCCGTCTAAGCGATATCGTCTCGACGGGGCTTTTCGTTTCAGGTCGGATTGGATCGGAGACCGGTCAAAATAAGGAGGCTCAATGACGCCCAGGCATATCTATGATGCGGAAGGGTTTTGGGTCGCGTTTGTCGTTGGGACGGACGTGTTTTTGCGCGGGGGGGAGTGGCTCGGCCGCTTGAGTGGTGAGAAAGAGACCGGTGAGAAAGAGGCCGGCACGAATGAAATCCGAGATCGGGATGGACACCTCCGAGGCCTGATGGATGAACGCGGCCGGATGTCTCTCGTCGAAGCCGCGCCATTTCGGATAACCGTTTCAGAATCGATTCCCCTATTGGAAGCGGAGCGAGACGCGGAAAAGGTCGGGTAAGCGACAACCAAATCAGTCGGATCTATTCGGCTGGGGGGATTCAAGGAAAAAGGAGGATTTCATGGAGATTGCACAGAACATCGATCCTACAAAGGCGCCGGGTTCCTCTCGAATCTCCAAACGCACCTCGACGACCGATCTCAGTGAAGGTCAGTCCCAGAAATTACAGGCGGTATGGGAACGTCGGGGCCAGTGGACGACCAATGCCGTTAAAGTCATGGAGGAACGGTATCTTCGAAAAGAAAACGGGAAATCCCTGGAAACACCCGATGAGATGTTCAAGCGGGTGGCGATCGCGATTGCGAAGGCCGAGAGCGTCTGGGGCGCGTCGACGGCGGAAGTGGATCGGGTGGCGGCGCAGTTTTATGATCGAATGATCCGGGGGCAGTTCATGCCCAACAGTCCCACCCTGATGAACGCTGGCAAAGAGAACGGACTTCAGTATTCGGCCTGCTATGTTCTTCCGATCGAGGACTCGATCCGGGGTATTTTTGACGCCATCAAGAACGCCGCCGTGATCCACCAGTCCGGCGGCGGGACCGGTTTTTCGTTTTCACGATTGCGGTCCCGGGGGTCCCTGGTCTCAACCACGCAGGGCGAGGCCAGCGGGCCGGTCAGTTTTCTGAAAGTGTTTGACGCCGCGACGAATTCCATCAAGCAGGGCGGAACCCGTCGGGGGGCCAACATGGCCATCCTCAATTACAATCATCCCGACATCATGGACTTTGTGCTCTGCAAGCGAAAACGGCAGATCACCAATTTCAACATCTCCATTGCCGTGACCGAGGAGTTCATGCAGGCGGTTTCGATGGGCAAAGAGTACAACCTGATCTCGCCCCATACGGGGAAAGCCGTGGGCAAGCTCAATGCCCGCGAGGTCTTTGATGAGATCGTGGAGTCGGCCTGGTTGACGGGGGATCCGGGGCTGGTCTTCATCGATCGGATGAATCAAGGGCCGGCCAATCCCGTTCCCAAGATGGGTCCGGTTGAAGCCACCAACCCGTGCGGGGAGCAGCCGCTCTATCCGAACGAGGCCTGCAATCTGGGTTCGTTGAATCTCCTGTCGTTTATCGATAAAAAAGCCGGCGGATGGGAAATGAACTGGGAAGAAATGGAACAGGCCGTCCGCGTGACGACCCGGTTTCTGGACGATGTGATCGAGGTCAATCCCTATCCGTTGCCCGAGATTGATGCCGCCGTCAAGGCCAACCGCCGCATCGGACTGGGCGTGATGGGCTGGGCGCATCTTCTGTTCCGGCTGGAAATTCCTTATCACAGCGAGGAGGCGCTTCAGCTCGGCCGCCGGGTGATGAAGTCCATCAACGAGATCGGCCATGACGAGTCTGAAAATCTCGCCGAGGTGCGGGGGCCATTTCCCAACTGGTCCGACAGCATCTACCGGAACGGCCGGCCGCTGCGGAATTCCACCGTTACGACGATCGCCCCGACCGGCACGATCAGCATCATCGCGGGTTGCTCCTCGGGAATCGAGCCGGTTTTTGCCCTGGCCTTCCGCCACATTTCCGGAGAGCGAAAGCTGACCTTTGTGGATCCTGTTTTTGAAGCGATCGCAAAGGAGCGGGGATTCTACAGCCCGGCGATGATGGACAAGATCGGCGAGCAGGGAAACATCGACGGGATCGAGGAAATTCCGTCCGACCTGCACGAGGTGTTTCAAGCCTCGCACCAGATCGACCCCGAGTGGCATATCAAGATGCAGGGGGCGTTTCAGGAATACACGGACAACGCCGTTTCCAAGACGATCAACCTTCCCAATTCCGCCTCGCGGGACGATGTGAAAAAGGCCTATCTGCTGGCGTATCAGGTCGGCTGCCTGGGCACCACCGTCTTTCGCGACGGCTGTCTGGAAGAACAGGTTTTGAATGTGGGCACGTCGGCCAAACTGAAGGCCGAGCCCGCGGCAGCCGCGGCCAAGGTCAAGCCCCGTCCTTATAAGCGGTCCGGGGTCACCTTGAGCAAGGAGACGCCGCTGGGGACGGTCCATATTACGATGAACAACGATGAAGAAGGCCCGGCCGAGGTCTTTATGACGATCGGTAAGGCCGGCAGCGACATCATGGCGATGGCCGAATCGCTGGGTCGGTCCATCTCACTCTATCTCCGCACGCCGGCCTACCTCTCGCGCTATGAAAAAGTCCGCGAGGAAGTGGAGCAGTTGCGCGGCATCGGCGGCGCCCGGTCCGTCGGCTTCGGCGAAGCCCGCGTCTCGTCGCTGGCGGACGCCATCGCCCGCGCGATGGACGAACACTGGCTCAAACCCCAGGACACCGGCAACGGTCATGAAAAGAAGGGATCGTTCCGTCTGACCGGAAATCTCTGTCCAAAATGCGGCGTTCAGATGGCCCGGGAGGAAGGCTGTCAGAAATGTCATGCCTGCGGCTATTCGGAATGTTGAGGAGAAATTAAAAATTCGTGTTCGTCGGTTCCCGATTGCGATCATCGTTGCGGCTTGGCTGATCACGAGTGCTGGCGTCCGGGCCCAGTCTCCGTGCGCGGGGTTGGAGGATTGTCTAAAGGATCTGAAGTCGCAGGACGCCTCCAGAAAGTCCGGCGCCATTTTCATTCTGGGAACGCTGAAGGACCGGCGGGCCACATCGGCACTGGTGGATCTGTTGAAACAGGATCGTGATCCCGGTATCCGTTTATCCGTGATCAAGGCCGTCGGTTTCCTCCGCGAGCCGTCCGCGGTGCCGGTCCTGGCGGAACTTTTGGACGATCAGGAGCTTCAGTCAGACGCGGTGAGGGCCCTCGTGCAGATCGCGAACAAGCCGGCGGTGGAGGCGCTTATTCAAGGCCTCAAGCATCCCGAAATCCAGGTGGCGGCCGCACGGGGGTTGGGTGAGATTGCGGATCCTTCCTCCAAGCCGGCCTTGATCGCGTTGTTCCGTCGGACCGAGGATGGGCGTGTCCGGGGTGTGAGCGCCATGGCGGTTCAGCGGATCAACTCGATCTGGGGTCCCAGCGAAGAGGAAATGGGTCTTCCCCTTTATCCCAAATCTGAATTCATTCCGAATGCCCGCGGGGAATGGGTTTTCGTTTCCAAGGACCCGTTGCCGAAGGTGTCTGATTTTTTCAAAAAACATCTGAAAACAACCCCGCTGTCCTTTCAGGATTTCAAGAAAAAATACGAAAACGGTTTCGCAGAGGCCAAAGAAGGAACGCCGTTGAACCAGCCGAACCTCATCTTTGTTGCACAGGAGCAGCGGTTTGAAGGGAGAACCTATCCGGCGAAACTGATCTTTCTCCAGACGAACCAGAAAGAGACCGAGATCAAGATTTTTAATGCCGTCGGCGCGCCGGATTGACGGAGTGCCTTGACAACATCACGGAGCCTTGATAGTATTTTGCCCGTTTCGCGGTAAGAGAAACGCGCCCCTTTACATACGTAGCTGTTCTGTTCATCGGCGGTCGGGAAGTCCCTGGCTGTGGAAGGTGATCTGACCCAGCTATCTTGCCCCGGGTTCTGAATTGGAATCCGTCGGCGGATATCTGGGTCTTTTTTTTCAGCGGCGATTGGCGCAAGAACTGAAGTCGTCTGTCATCAGACGGTCCATCAACTCTTTTAAGCGAAAGAAGGACAGGGAAATGAATTTCAAAGAAAAGGCGCTGATCTTCGGGGGACAGGCCCGACTGCCCAAAGAGCTCTCGGCCGACGAGGTGTTTCAGGTCATGGCGGTGGTGGATGTCGAGACCGGAAAGGTGATCGAAGCCGATTTTACTCCCTGCCCGCCATTGATTATGGCCATGCTGAAGCAGATGATGGTCGGCATGTCGGTGCAAAACGACGTTAACGACCTGCTCGTTGAAATCGAGCAGCGGCTTTTTCATAAATCCAAGAAGGCCGTGATCACGGCGATCAAAGATCTGGTTCGGGAATGCAGAGAGTATCAATACCGGGCTTCGAAAAACTCCCATCCGTCCTCCGAAGACTGAGGCTCATAGACGCTTGTGCAATTGTGGATTCTGCGGTTCCTCGTGGGATGAGAGACAGGCCGTTGCTGAACAAGACGATCTTGATCGCCGATGATGAACCCCATCTGATCCGTTCCCTCTCTTATGTGTTGCAAAGAGAGGGCTACGGCGTGGAATCGGCCGTGGACGGACAGGAAGCCTTGGCAAAGATCGAGGCCCTGCGACCGGATCTGGTTTTCCTCGATCTGTCCCTGCCTCGTCTGGACGGATTTGAAGTCTGCCGGCGAATCAAAGGCCGGCCCGATCTCCGTTCCATCTATGTCATCATCCTGACGGCCCGGGGTCAACAAGAGGATCGCACGAGGGGACTTCAGGCCGGGGCGGATGCCTTCATGACGAAACCGTTCAGCCCCAAGGGAATCATCGCGAAGCTACGACAGGTCCTGGATTCGTCCGGCGGCCCGCCCGGCCTCCCGCGTCGATAACTCCTGCTCCAGATTGATCAGAACATCCCGCCCTGCGTTTTCGACCACGCCGCGGAACAACGATTCATCCGCGTACAGCTCATGAACCGACCGTCCGGCCGGTGAGGCAAGTTCCCAGGCTGTTTTATCCCAGGCCCGCAGACAGGCCCGCGCGATCAGTCCGCTCAACGGCGGCGGGTTGTAGAGCATTTTTTTTACCGTGACCGGATTCAATGAAAGCGGATTATAGCCGGTGGACAGATAGCCCTCCTGAATCAGACGCTGCTCGAAACCGGTGTGGGGTTGAACGCCAAGAAAGAAGAGCATGGGGAACACACGGTCTTCTCCCAGGATTGCCGCGATCTTTTTATACGACGCCACGCTTTCCATCAACGTGGTCTCGGTGTCGCCGGGGGAGTTGAGCGAATAGTTGAGGATCAACTTCCCCGCGAAGCCGGCCTCCTTCAGATAGCGGCAGCCGTCATACAGATTATCCAGACGAAAACCCATGTGAAGTTCGTTCAAGACCGCTTGAGAGCCGGATGTGATCGCCACCTCCAGGTCGCCCACGCCCGATCGGACCATCCGGCGGGCCAGATCGGGCGTGATCAGGCTCGTGCGGATATAACCCGACCAGTTCAACTCCAGCTTCTCGGCGATGATCCGGTCCAGGATTTCGCTGCATTGGGGCAGGGCCTCGCTCCCGGTGATGAACTGCGCATCGGTGAACCAGAAGGCCCGTGTTCCCCACTGCCGGTAATGCTGCCCGATGTCCTGGACGACCCGTTCGGGCGCGCGGTACCGGACCCGTTTTCCCTCGATATAGGGATATTCGCAAAACTGGCAGTCGTAGGGACATCCCCGCTTGGACTGAACGCCGACGCAACCATTTTTGTACGAGAGATGCTGCGGAAAGATCGAGGTGAGATAGGGCAGATTGATCGTCATATCCTGGATGGATGTAATCGCGGTCTTGGTCCCGTGAAAGACCTGCGCCCCTTTGCGGAGTATGGATCGTTCATCCTGTAGATTCTTGCCCTCGATCACCTTTAGCAGTGCGTCCTCGCCTTCGCCGATAAGGCCGATCGTGCCTTCGGGAAGTTGATGAATCAATTGATCCGCGAAGACGCTGAAGGCCCCGCCGCCGACCAGAATCCGCTTGCCCGGGAATTTGCGGTGGACGGTCCAGAAATACGACAGGATCTCCCGAATCCCCCGGTAATAGGTCCAGAGATACCCCAGCCCCTTGATCGACGCGGTCAATTTTTTGATCGGGTTCGTCGAATAATAAAAGTTGAAAGCGTATTTCAGGGACGGATCGCCCTCATGCGGGGCGAAGACCTGGATATCCCGCCATGAAAAGCAGACCAGGTCGGGATCGACTTGATGGAGTTGGGCCAGAAACGTCTTCCGGCGGTCAGCCGGCGGGATCAGTGAGAGGTCGAGTATCTGCTGCCGGATGTCGGGGTGTTTCCGGTGAACCGCATCGGCCAGGTAGGTTACTCCGAGCGGGTAGACGGGCCGGCAGGGGAGAAAGACATAGAGGATTGAACGAACATCGGGCATGGCGAATTTACGATAACATAGGCCAAGAGGCTATGCAACTAACATACATAAGCGGGTCCTGTCCTGCGGCAGCCCCATCCGTCCTCACTTCTCGGGCTCGGACAGGTTGCCGGTGAGCCTCACTGGAAATCCCCTGGCTTTTTCGTTGCGGGCGGATGGGGCGCCCCGCCTCCGGCCACCCGCTTATGTAACAATGACCCCCATGCTTGCAAGAATTGCTTTTTATTCATCGCTCGATTATCCTGCATGCGCTGATCTAATTCTGACACATCGAGGAGAACCGACGATGGCCGTTGTTGAGAAGTATGAACGATATTCCGCCACGCTTAGGATTTATGGAAACATTCAAGACGCGTCCATGATCGGCATGCGTCTGGGTCTTGAGCCGACCCGGGTTCGTCGCAAAGGAGAACCGGTCGAAGGATCATCCGAGCGCATCGAAATCGATTTCTGGGAAATGACCGCGCCGGTGACGAAGGACCGGCCGTTGGAGGATCACCTGGCCTGGTTGAAGGCCCGGCTGTTGCCCCGCGGGTCCGTTCTCCGGGATATCAAAACCGCGTTGTCGGTCGACCTGTTTTGCGAGTACCGATCCAACCATGGGCAGGGAGGCTTTAGTCTATCGCCGGAGGCTCTGTCCTGGATTCTGGAGCTTGAAATCGGACTCGAAGTGGCGGTGGTTTTTGAAAAAAACTAAAATGACGGTTTCACCCCGGCATGGATCGCCACGATTCCGCCGGTTAGATTACGGTATGTGACGGGCGAAAAGCCGGCTTCTAAAAAAAATTCTTTGAACCGTTCCTGATCCGGAAAGGCCCGGATCGAGGCCGGAAGGTAGTTATAAACGCCGGTTTGATCGTGAGAGATGAACCTTCCGATTCGGGGAAGTAGTGTGAAGGAGTAGAGATCGTATAATTTTCGCAAGGGCTTGTTGACCGGGCGTGAGAACTCCAGACAGACGGCGCGGCCGCCGGGTTTCAAGACACGGTATATTTCGCGCAACGCGGTCCGGATATCGGTCACATTCCGTATCCCGAAGGCCACCGTCGCGGCCTGAAAGGTCCGGTCGCAAAACTGGAGCGCTTCGGCATTCCCGGTGAGCAACGTGATGTTCGGGAGTCCGAGCTTCTCGATCTTCCGCCGTCCAAATTCCAGCATCCGTTCGTTCAAGTCCAGCCCGATCACGCGGCCTTCAGATCCCACCTGACGGGCGAGCAAAACGGCCAGATCGCCGGTGCCGGTGCAAAGGTCCAGCACGCTATCGCCCGCCGCCGCGCCGCTCATTTCAACCGCCCGTCGTTTCCATGAATGGTGAAGACCCAACGAAAGGAGCGTGTTGTTGAGATCGTACCAATGGGCGATCGCCGTGAACATATCCTGCACGGCCTGTTCTTTTTCAGAGGCCGGGGGTAGAGAGGAAAATGGATGCATCGGGATATTCGTAACATTGCGCGGAACCATTGTCAAGGGTGGACGACGTTAATCCGGACATGATATACTACGCGTCCAAACCGTTTATTCGAGGTCATGGGATGGAACCCAAGCAGCTTGCGATCCGCGGCGCGCGCGAGCACAACCTGAAAAACATCGACGTGACGATTCCCCGCAACAAACTGGTCGTGATCACCGGCCTGTCCGGTTCCGGAAAATCCTCGCTGGCCTTCGACACGATTTACGCCGAGGGCCAGCGGCGGTATGTCGAGTCGCTCTCGGCCTACGCGCGGCAGTTCTTGGAGCAGATGGACAAGCCGGATGTGGACTCGATCGAAGGGCTGTCGCCCGCGATTTCGATCGAACAGAAAACGACCAGCCATAACCCGCGTTCGACCGTCGGAACGGTGACCGAGATCTATGATTACCTGCGCGTCCTATACGCGCGGGCCGGCCGGCCGCATTGCCACAAATGCGGCCGGGAGATCGCGGCCCAGACGGTTCAGCAGATGGTGGACCGGATCATGGACTGGCCGGCCGGTTCCAAGCTCCAGATTTTCGCGCCGGTCGTCCGGGGCCGGAAAGGGGAGTACCGGAAGGAGCTGCTTCAACTTCGCAAAAGCGGCTTTACCCGTGTCCGGATCAACGGTGAGCTCCGGGATCTCTCGGAAGAGATCACACTGGATAAAAAGAAAAAGCAGACGATCGAAATACTGATCGACCGGCTCGTGGTCAAGGACGGGATACAGAAACGGCTGGCCGATTCACTCGAGACGGCGCTGCGCCTGGCCGAGGGGATCGTTCTTTTAAACCACGACGGCGAGGAGACGCTTTTCAGCGAAAAGCTGGCCTGCATCGAATGCGGGATCAGTCTCCCCGAACTGACGCCGCGCGTCTTCTCATTCAACAGCCCGCACGGCGCCTGCCCGTCCTGCGACGGTCTCGGTTCGACCATGGACCTGGACCCCGACCTGATCATCCCGGACAAAACCAAATCATTGCGCGACGGCGCGATCAAACCCTGGGAAAAACGGTTTTCGGTCTATTACTACCAGATGCTGGAATCGGTCTCGAAGCATTACGGGTTTGATCTCCGGACGCCGTTCAAGGATCTGGCGCCGGAGCATCAGCGGGTGCTTCTGCACGGTTCCGGCACGGAGGAGATCCCCCTCCATTATGAGAGCGATGGACACCGGCATGCCTACCACAAGCCGTACGAGGGCGTGATCGGGAATCTACAGCGACGGTTCCGGGAGACCGATTCCAGCTACATCCGCGAGGAAATCGCGCGGTACATGGGCAGCCATCTCTGCAAGGCCTGCAAGGGAGAACGGTTGAAGCCGGAAAGCCTGGCGGTGACGGTCGGCGAAAAATCGATTGCCGAGGCGACCCGCTTCTCGATCAAGGAAGCGGCCCTCTTTTTTTCCGGTCTGAAGCTGACCGAACGGGAGACCGTGATCGCCCAGCGGATTTTAAAAGAGATCCGGGAACGGCTCGGTTTTTTGATGAATGTCGGTCTGGACTATCTCACGCTCGACCGGGCCGCGGCCACGCTGTCCGGCGGCGAGGGGCAGCGGATCCGGCTCGCGACCCAGATCGGGTCGTCGCTCACCGGCGTGCTGTATATTCTGGACGAGCCCTCGATCGGGTTGCACCAACGGGACAATCGGCGGCTACTAGACACGCTGATCCGGCTGAGGGATCTGGGCAACACCGTCCTGGTGGTGGAGCACGATGAGGAGACGATACTGACGGCGGATCATGTGATCGACATGGGGCCGGGGGCCGGGATCCACGGCGGCGAGGTCGTGGCCGAGGGAACGCCCAAGGAGATCATGGCGGATGAAAAATCGCTCACCGGAAAATATCTCCGTAAAGATCTCGTCATCTCACTTCCCAAGCGTCACCGCCCGCCGCAGAAATTTTTAAAAATCATCGGGGCCCGGGAGAATAACCTCAAGAAGATCGACATCGAAATTCCACTCGGCCTTCTCACCTGTGTCACCGGCGTATCGGGCTCGGGCAAGAGTACGCTGGTCCTGGAGGTGCTGTACAAAAACCTGGCGCAGCGGCTGTATCGCGCGACCGACCGCCCCGGCGCCTGCGACCAGATCAAAGGTCTGGAGCATCTCGACAAGGTGATCAATATCGACCAGTCGCCGATCGGCCGGACGCCGCGGTCCAACCCCGCAACCTACACCGGCCTGTTCACCTTCATCCGGGATCTCTTCACCCAGCTTCCCGAGTCCCGGGTGCGAGGCTACAAGGCCGGGCGGTACAGTTTCAATGTCAAGGGCGGGCGGTGCGAGGCCTGCCAAGGCGACGGCGTGATCAAGATCGAGATGCATTTTCTCCCGGACGTTTATGTCACCTGCGAGGTCTGCAAGGGCAAGCGGTATAATCGCGAGACGCTGGAAGTCAATTACAAGGGGAAGAACGTCGCGGATGTCCTCGACATGACCGTGGACCAGGCCTTCGCCTTCTTCTCGGTGATCCCGCACCTCAAGACCAAACTCGAGACGCTTCAGGACGTGGGGCTCGGCTATGTCCGTCTCGGCCAGGCGGCCACGACGCTCTCGGGCGGCGAGGCGCAGCGCGTCAAGCTGTCCCGCGAATTGTCGAAGCGCGCGACCGGGCAGACCCTCTATATTCTGGACGAACCGACGACCGGCCTTCATTTCGCTGATATCCAGAAACTACTGGACGTTCTGAACCGGCTGGTGAATGCCGGAAACAGCGTTGTCGTGATCGAGCACAACCTGGACGTGATCAAGAATTCCGACTGGGTCATCGATCTTGGCCCGGAGGGCGGAGACCTGGGCGGCCGTGTGATCGCGACCGGGACGCCGGAGCAACTCGGGCAGAACAAGTCGTCCTATACGGGACAATATTTGAAAAAGGTTTTGGTGTGATCATCGGAGGACACCATGAAAAGCCGTTGGTCGGATAAAGAAACGCGCGGGCTGGAGGGGCTGGACATTCTGGTCCATACGTCCAGTCTGATCGGGATGGATACGAATCTGGTCGTCTGGGGCGGGGGGAATTCGTCCGTCAAGGTAAAGGGCATCGACCATACCGGCCGTCCGGTCCGTATCCTCTGGATGAAGGGTTCCGGCTCGGACATGAGGACGATCAAGCCCAAACAGTTCACGCCGTTGCGACTGGACGATCTGTTGCCATTGATCAAGCGGGATGAGATGACGGACGACGAGATGGTGGCCTATCAATCGAAATCGGTCCTCGAGCCCGGCGCGCCAAAACCCTCGATCGAGACGCTCCTCCATGCCTTTCTCCCACCGACCCATATCTACCACACCCATGCCGACGCGATCTGCGCGCTGACCGATACGCCGAGCGGTATCGAACTCATCGAAAAAGTTTATGGAAAAAATGTCGCGGTCATTCCCTATTTCCGTCCCGGCTTTCTTCTTTCGAAGAAAACCGGTGAGGCCTATGCCAAACGTCCCGGACTTCGCGCGATTATTCTGGACAAGCACGGACTGATCACCTGGGGCGCGTCGGCCAAGGAAGCCTATGTGGAAACGATCCGGATGATCACCGAGGCCGAGCGGTTCATCGCGCGTCATAAGAAACGGCCCCGTTCGCGTGCGGCGCAACCGGCGCCGTCCAAAGCGTCCCGCGATTCAATTGCGGCGGCCGTGGCCCCGACGCTTCGCGGCGAAGTCGGCCGCGGGAAACGGATGGTCCTGCTTTATGACGACAGTGCGGAGGCGCTTCAGTTCGTCAACCACCCGAAGGCCGGGCCGTTATCCCAGATCGGTCCGTTTACGCCGGATCATCTGATGCATACCAAGCCCCGGCCGTTGTTTCTTGAGATGAACGGTTCGAGTCGTCCGGATCCCGGAAAGATCATCGCCGCGATCCCGAAAGCCATGGCACAGTACCGGAAGCGGTATGCTGACTATTTCGACCGGTACAAAACGCCGGGCGTGACGATGCTCGATCCGAACCCGCGCGTCATTCTGATTCCGGGCGTCGGGATGTTTGCAACCGGCAAAGACCGGCGTGCGAGCCGGATCGTGCGGGATATTTATCTGCACACCGTCGGTGTGATTCAGGACAGCAACGCGATTTCATCCTACGTCTCGCTCTCGCCGCGTGAACTGTGCGATTTCGAGTACTGGCCGATGGAGAATTTCAAGCTGACGCTTCTTCCGCCCGAGAAGGAACTTTCGCGACGCATCGCGTTGGTGACCGGCGCAGCGGGGGGGATCGGAAAGGCGGTCGCCGAACGGCTGGCGGCCGAGGGCGCGATGGTGATCCTGACCGATATCGATCTTGAGAAGACCCGCGCCGTTGCCGGGGCGATCAATCAAAAAGCGGGCGAACTGAACACCACCGCCGTGAAGATGGACGTGACGAGTGAGTCGTCCGTTCGAAAAGCCTTTGAGGAGGCCATTCGAGCCTACGGCGGGCTGGATATTCTGGTCTCAAACGCCGGGATCGCAAAATCGTCGCCGGTCGACCGGCTGTCGCTTTCGGACTGGGATCGTTCGATTGCGGTCAATGCCACCGGCCATTTTCTGGTAAGCCGGGAGGCGGTCCGTATTTTCAAAGAGCAGGGCCTCGGCGGGAATATCGTGGTGATCTCGACCAAGAATGTCCTCGCGCCCGGGAAGGATTTCGGGGCCTACTCGGCCTCCAAGGCCGCCCAGGCCCAGCTGTCACGCATCCTCGCGATCGAGGGTGCGGAGGATAAAATCCGCGTGAACATGGTCAACCCCGATGGCGTATTTCAGGAATCCGGCCTCTGGTCGAAGGATATCCGGCTTGAACGGGCGAGGGCCCACGGCATTCCGATCGGGAAGCTCGAGGATTTTTATTCGCAGCGGAATCTGTTAAAATCCAAGATCTATCCCAACGACGTGGCCGAAGCCGTATTGTTTTTTGCATCGGACCGCTCGGCCAAAACAACCGGCGCGATCCTCCCGGTCGACGGCGGCGTCCGCGAGGCCTTTCCGAGATAAACCAATCTTAAACAAGGCGGGTATATCATGCAGGCATTGATCGTGATCTGGTTCAATTTGGTTCGGGACTGGGGCTATCCGGGAATTGTGCTTCTGATGGCGATTGAAAGTTCCGTCTTCCCGCTGCCGAGCGAGGTCGTGATTCCGCCGGCCGCCTACTGGGCGGCGCAGGGGAAGTACAGTCTCTGGGGCGTGATCCTGGCCGGAACGGTCGGAAGTTACCTTGGCGCAGCCGTGATGTACTGGGCCTCCCGATGGATCGGCCGGCCGCTCGTCATGCGGTACGGCAAATATTTTTTCATTCCCGAATCCAAACTGCTCCGCGCCGAGCGGTGGCTGGCACGCTATGAGGCCGGCGGAATTTTCTTTGCGCGTCTCCTTCCGGTCGTGCGGCATCTGATCGGCATCCCGGCCGGAATCGTCCGGATGGATTTTAGAACCTACAGCCTTATGACCATCGCCGGCTCGGCTTCCTGGTGCACTGTTCTGGCCTGGTTCGGAGTCAAGGTGATCGGGGACCGGCCGGAGCTGCTCAATGACCCGCAAGAGATGATTCGGGTCCTGTCCGGCCGATTTCACTGGTTTGCAGGCCTGATCCTGTTGCTGGCCCTCCTCTACATCGTCGTCATGCGCCTCACCGCAAAACCCGAGCCGGTGCGGGAAAAAATGTAAAAATCATGAGCGGGAAAAAAGAAAAAGGATCGAAGCCGAATCGCTGGTGGGAAGGCGTCACCGGCTATCAATGGCTCGTGCTGGCGATGGCCTGGCTGGGCTGGGTCTTCGACTCGATGGATTCCACACTGTACGCGATGGTGTTGCAGCCGGCCCTCCATGAGCTGCTGGCCTCCGGTTCTTCCACCGAGGGAATCGAGTGGTACGGCGGGATTATCTTCTCGATCTTTCTCATCGGGTGGGCGCTGGGCGGGGTGCTCTTCGGAGTCATGGCCGATTATGTCGGCCGGACCCGGACGATGATCTTCACCATCCTGATCTATTCCGTCTTTACCGGACTGGCCGCCCTCTCACACGATTGGTGGCATCTGGCCGTGTACCGTTTTTTAACCGCACTGGGAATCGGAGGGGAATGGGCGGCCGGCGCGACGCTGGTGGCCGAAATCTGGCCGGAGGACATGCGGGCCAAGGCCGCCGGTATTCTGCAGTCGGCCTGGGCGGCCGGTTTTTTCCTGGCCGCGCTGGCGAACCTTTTTCTGGGGAGCTACGGTTGGCGGGTGATGTTCCTCATCGGTATCCTTCCGGCGGTTTTGACCCTCCTGGTCCGGGCGATGGTGAAGGAGCCGGAGCGTTGGCTGAAAGCGAAAGAGGAACGGCACCGCATCTTTCAAAAGAAAGATCGCTCCGAGGAAGAAGAGGCGCTTTTGGATATCAGCATCGGCCGTCTGTTTCAGCGGGACCTGCGATGGAAAACCTTCGTGGGAGCCACGCTGGCCTTCGTGGCCGTCTTCGGCCTGTGGGGCGCCACCAACTGGACGCCGACGCTGGTGCGGCAGCTCCTGGCCGCACAGAATCTCGATCCGGCCATGGTGAACCGTGATGTCAGCTATGCCGTGATGAGCCTCAACGCCGGGGCCTTGATCGGCTACCTGACCTTCGGCCCGATCGCCGATCGCATCGGCCGCCGGCCGACCTTCTTTATCATGTGTCTGGGCAGTCTCATCATGCTGCCGGTCACGTTTTTCACGCCGAAAGATTATACCGTCGTATTATGGCTGCTGCCGGTTTTGGGCTTCTTCAACAACGGGATCTTCAGCGGCTTCCCGATCTACCTGCCGGAACTTTTCCCGACCCGGATTCGTGCCACCGGCGCGGGTTTCTGTTTCAATGCCGGGAGGGTGCTCGCTTCCGGAGGGCCGTTTCTCAAGGGCTATCTGGGGACCCTCTTTGAGCCCGGAAAGGCCGTCAGTCTCGTCGGGCTGATCTATCTTTTAGGGATGCTCGTCCTCCCCCTGGCTCCCGAAACAAAAGGCAAGCCCTTGCCCGAGTAGATCAGTGATAAGACAGAGACTTGTTTCATTGACTCCCGTCGTGGTTTGTGTTAGAAATAGCGCATTCACCGGTTTGAAAAACTCAACGAGGAAGTGATCATGGGCGGGCATTCGCACTGGTCCACCATCAAGCGGAAAAAAGGCGCCGAGGACGCGAAGCGGGGGAAGGTCTTCACCAAGATCATCCGCGAGGTCACGACCGCGGCCCGCGGCGGCGGCGATATAAACGGCAATCCGCGTCTGCGGCTGGCGATCGCGAAGTCCAAGGAAGTGAACATGCCGGCCGACAATATCAAGAAGGCGATACAGCGCGGCACGGGCGAGCTCCCGGGCGTGAATTACGAGGAGGCCGTCTATGAAGCCTACGGCCCCGGCGGCGTCGCCATCCTGATCGAGATCACCACGGACAACAAGTACCGGACCGTCGCCGAGATCCGGAACCTGCTTGAAAAGCACGGCGGCCGGATGGCCGAGGCCGGAAGCGTCTCTTGGATGTTTCATCGAAAAGGCCGGCTGATCGTCGACAAATCAAAATCGGACGAGGATACGCTGATGAATCTTGTTCTGGAGGCCGGGGCGGAGGATCTCCAGTCGGCCGAGGACAGTTTTGAGGTGATCACGTCGCCGCATGACTTTGAGGCTGTCCGGAAGGTTTTGGAGGACCGGAAGATCGCAACCGTTTCGGCCGAAGTCGCCTACATACCTCAAAACACCGTGAGCCTTGACGGAAAGGACGCCGAGCAGATGCTGAAGCTGATGGAACTTCTGGATGACCACGACGATGTTCAGAATATCCATGCCAATTTCGATATTCCTCAGGACGTCATGGAGAAGGTCGCGGCGAAATAATCAACGAGGATGATCTCCCCATGCGCGTGATCGGAATCGATCCGGGAATCGTGACGACGGGCTACGGAGTGGTGGACGAGGAAAACCACCGCCTGATTTATGTGGCCTCCGGCTCGATCTCGACCGCCGCAAAGCAGCCCTTGCCGAAACGGCTCAAGAAAATCTACGATGAGCTGCTGGCCGTTTTCCAGGCCATGAAACCGGCGGCCGTGGCGGTTGAGAACACCTTCGTCACCAAAAATTTTCAGAGCGGGCTGAAGCTGGGCCAAGCCCGCGGCATTGCGCTGCTCGCAGCCGAGCAGTACGGCGTTCCGGTATTTGATACGACGCCGACCGAGGTGAAGCAGGCCGTCGTCGGGTACGGCGCGGCCCGGAAGGATCAGGTGGGGGTGATGGTCGGCCGTCTCCTCGATCTCAAATCCCCGCCCGATTCCGACCATGCGTCGGATGCGCTGGCGGTGGCGATCTGCTACCTTCATTCGGCCAGGATATGGGAATTAACGAGCCGGTCTGCCGTGAGCGGCGGCCTGCCGGCGCGCAGAGCGCACCCGTTATGATCGCCTCGCTCACCGGAATCTTAAAGCAGAAGACGCCGCACACGATCATCGTGGATGTCCACGGCGTGGGCTACGAGGCGGTCGTTCCGCTGACGACCTTCTATCAGCTTCCCCCACAAAACGAGACGGTCCATCTCTGGACCCATACGCATGTCCGTGAAGATGCCCTCCAACTGTTCGGGTTTTCGACGGTGGAGGAAAAAAATGTCTTTCTGCTGCTGCTCGGCGTCTCGGGCATCGGGCCCAAACTCGCGATCAATATTCTGTCCGGCCTCCCGCTGTCCGAACTGATCGCGGCCGTCCGGCAGGGCGATATCGCAAAATTAAGCTCGATCCCGGGCATCGGCCGGAAAACGGCGAGCCGCCTGGCGCTGGAACTGAAGGAAAAGATGCTGGCCGTGACCGTGCCTTCAACGGCGGCCGGCCCGATGGAAGAAAAAGATGCCGAGCGAATTGAAGATGCCGTCTCGGCGCTGGTCAATCTGGGCTATAAAGCCCCGCTAGCGAAGGACGCCGTCAAAACGGTCTTGCAATCTCGGAACGGGGAGTCCGGCGGCGAGGGACTCCCGATTGAGTCGTTGATCAAGGAGACACTGAAAGTTCTTTCAAGAACATGAGCATCCGATGCCGGACCCGATACTGACAACCCAGTTGAACGAGGAGGAGAAGAGCTACGAGGCCTCGCTCCGCCCGACTTCGCTCGCGGAATACGTCGGCCAGACGAAGTTGAAGGAGAATCTGACGATCTATATCCAGGCTGCGCGACAGAGGGGCGACGTGTTGGATCATGTCATCTTCTACGGACCGCCGGGTCTCGGCAAAACGACGCTGGCCCATATCATCGCGCGGGAGCTGGGCGTCAATATCAAAGCCACCTCCGGGCCCGCGCTGGAGCATCCGGGCGATCTGGCTGCGATCCTGAGCAACCTTTCGGAACGGGACGTCTTTTTCATCGACGAGATTCACCGGCTGCATCCGACGGTGGAGGAAATTCTCTATCCGGCGATGGATGATTTTCAGCTCGACCTCGTGATCGGGCAGGGGCCCTCGGCCCGAAGCGTCAAACTGTCGCTGCCGCGGTTCACATTGATCGGCGCGACAACGCGGGCTGGATTGCTCACCTCGCCGCTTCGCGAACGGTTCGGCGTGATCAACCGGCTCGATTTCTACCAGCTCTCCGAGTTGGAAGAGATCGTGAACCGCTCGGCGCGGATTTTGGAAATCGCGGTGGACGCCGCCGGGGCGAAGGAGATCGCGCGCCGCTCGCGCGGAACGCCGCGTATCGCGAACCGTCTCTTGAAACGCGTACGCGATTTTGCCCAGGTCAAGGCGGACGGGAAAATTACGTTAGACGTAGCCCGCGAATCATTAGGACGGATGGAGATCGATGACAAGGGTTTTGATACGATGGACCGAAAGCTCCTGCTGACGATCATCGAAAAATTCGCCGGAGGCCCGGTCGGTGTCGAGACGCTCGCCGCGGCCGTGAGCGAGGAGAAGGACACGATCGAGGATGTCTACGAACCATTCTTAATTCAAGGCGGCTATCTCGACCGCACCCCCCGCGGCCGACAGGCGACGCCGCTCGCCTATCTTCATTTCGGCAAGCCCGTTCCCGTCAGCATGCAGAAACCCGAGCAGACCAAGCTGCTGTAATCCTGGTCGGGCGGAAAAGGGGATTTGATTCGTTAAAAGGAACAAGATATGGTAGGCTTCAAAAAGAGACGCGGCGAAAGCAGATGTAACGCACGCACAACAAAGCGATTACAGAAGAAGAGGAAACAAGTGGAACAGCCTGACCCATACAAGGATTTCACCAACAGGCTGAAGCTGCTGGCTAGCAAGTATCCCGATCTCATTACGACTACACTGAGCAACATCTTTACCATGCGATTGATCGGAAATAAGACACACGGCGATCTTGCAGAAATTGCAATCGCCGAGTTCATCAATCAGTACATGTACGACTTTCGTTCCATTCATGTCGGCAAAGACCTCTACAGAGCGAAGTCCCGCGTGGAAGATATCACCATCATCAACGAGGTCACAAAAGTCGAGTTCCCGGTGAGTCTAAAGGCTTACGGGGATGGCCCACTACAACTATCAACTGATAAGTACTCACGAATGTTCCCTCGGCTTCAGAAGGAATCTGCCAAGGTGACCAGCAAAGAGACCATTGCTACGATCTTCAACGATCCGGCATTTGAGGAATTCAGCCACATAAATGTACTCCCGCTGATTTACGACGAAAAGAAACAGCGATGCAATATTCTCGTGTTTGACTACGAGCGCGCCAGAAAGCAGACAGCCCGAATCGTCAGAGAAGATGAGGGTCGGGGTAGAAAGCATCCAGTCTATCGGTTCTATGATGGCGCTGGCGATTACGTATGCGAGGTCAGGTACGGCGGCGCATCAGCAAACGCACTACAGCGCGGGCTGTGGACCAACACAAAGAACGGCTTGAAGTACTTTGACAGCGTGACGAGTGGATGGATTGACTACTCGCACAACAAGATTCTTGTTCAACTTTTCTCACACGCGCTGGTGTCATCCAGTGCCGGGCACAAATCCGCGCTGGAAAAGATTAGGGAAGACATTGTGCGGCTCAAGAAGATCGCCGGAATCAGAAAATGATGGAAGAGCTAACACTATTTCCCGATATTGTTACGGATGCTCCAGACACAGAGGGCATCAAGTATGCCGGCTCCAAACTCAAATTGTTGCCGCATATCTTACATCTTGCCAAAAAGGTTCCCGCACGCAGTGTGTTTGACGGGTTCTCCGGCACAACCAGGGTGTCGCAGGCGTTCGCCAAACGTGGCTATCAGGTGTTCGCTAATGATTGTGCTGTGTGGTCGCAGGTATTCGGCACTTGTTATCTACTGAATCACAAAAGTCCCTCGGACTACCGAGACCTGATCAAACACTTAAATGCTGTGACTCCTGTGGATGGCTGGTTTACGCAACATTATGGCGGTCTCCCAAACGGGGGTTCAGCTGTACAAGCTGATGGACTGAAGAAGCTATGGCAAGTCAAGAATACAAAAAAACTTGATGCCATACGTGATGAGATAGAGCGTCTTTCTCTGTCTTCCGTAGACAAAGCGGTTGCATTGACAAGCCTCATTCTTGCGCTTGATCAAGTTGACAATACAATGGGCCACTTTGTGTCATATCTTCACGATTGGTCGCCACGCTCATATAATAACCTTCTTCTGAATGTGCCTGCGATTTTCACGACGACAGAGGATCATCGCGTCTTATCGGGCGACATCTTCAACGTATTGCCATCAGTTCAGGCAGACCTAGCATATTTTGACCCTCCTTACGGATCGAGCAACGAGAAAATGCCGCCGTCTCGTGTTCGATATGCGTCTTATTACCATCCGTGGACTACGATATGCCTCCACGACAAGCCGCAACTGTTTGGGAAGGCGAATAGAAGAGTGGACACTTCAGACACGGTTGCTGGCTCGATTTTCGAGGAATTTCGACGAAACTCATCGGGCCGGTTTGTTGCCGTTGAATCCATTGAGCGACTACTCAAGAGCGTGAACGCCCAGTGGCTTATTCTTTCATACAGTTCCGGTGGCAGGGCCACTGCAGAAGAGTTAAATGATGCCATCGCTGCGAGCGGCAGAGTTCTTATCGTTGAAGAAATTGACTACAAGAAGAATGTTATGGCGGGGATGAAATGGACAAATGATTGGATTCGTGATGCCGAAGAGCCACATCGTGAATTCCTCTTCTTGGTTGAGAAGAAATAGGAGGAAAGCCGATTGATCAAACATGGGTCAGGCGGAACCTACCTCGGCTTGACGGATAGACCGAGAAGAGGAATGAGCAGCCGGTTTGATTTTGGGGGAATGAGCGGGTATTATGACTATTGTGCAGGAGACACAACGGTGAAGTTGATCTACTTGTTGGAAAAAATACAGCAGGAAAAGGGGCGGGTGTTCAAAACCGCCGCGGCCTTCCAGCGGTATCTGAAAGATTTGTAAGGATACGGTACCAAATCAAGCCCGCCTTTCATCGCTTACAACCGAGCCCATATATTCGTGGAGGAATTTATAATGGCTAATTTCGATCCGAAGCAATTTGTCGAGACGCAACGCAAAGACTGGAACCGGGTTTCGTCCGCGTGGGAGAAATGGGATGCGTGGCTTGATGCTGGATTTGAGTCCTGTAACCGGCAACTATTGGATCGGGCGCGTCTGTCGCCGGGCCATCAGGTATTGGATCTGGGAAGCGGAACGGGATATCCCGCCATCTCGGCGGCTCAACGGGTCGGCCCGGGCGGACATGTTACGGGCGTCGATCTTGCGGAGGAGATGCTCGAAGTGGCCCGACGAAAGGCGGCAAAGAAGGGATTGAAGCAGGTGACCTTCCGCCAATGCGACGTCGCGGCATTGCCGTTTGATGCGGCCCGGTTCGATGCCGTCACTTCACGCTTCTGTCTCATGTTTCTCCCTCATCTGGAAAAGACGCTTCAAGAAATCCATCGGGTGCTGAAGCCGGGGGGCAGAGTGTCGGCGGCCGTCTGGGCCGCGCGGGAGAAAAATCCTTATATCACGATTCCGATGGGTGTTCTCAAAGACTATGTCTCGATTCCGCCACCGGATCCGACTGTTCCAGGCATTTTCTATCTGGAACGGCCGGGCGATTTGAAGGGCCGGATGAAGGCCGCCGGGTTTTCGGATCTTCAGGAAGAAGATGTCCCGATCGAAGGAATTTTTGCCTCGGGACGTGAATATCTCGACTGTTTGAAAGAGATGGCCGCGCCGCTTCAGGGACTGTTTGAAAAGATTCCAAAGGAGAAGCGCGCCGAAGCCGAGGAGAAAATGGTTCAGGGAGCCGAGCGCTTCCGTCGCGGCTCGGAGGTCCGTATCCCCGGCGTGGCACTGGCGGTTTCCGGGATCAAGCCATCATAGATAAGTCCACCGATCGAAAGTCGCGGCCTGGCCGCAATACTGACCGTACTCGTCGATCAGATTCCAGCCGATGGCCTTGTCGATCCGAAAGCGTCGCCCCGTTTTTGAAATCCGCACGCCTCGATAATCATCAATAAATCCTTTCTTCGCCACCTCGGCCAGAAGCTTAGCACGTTCTTCCCTGTTCATCGGCTCGGCCGTCAAGCGCGATGGGGTTTTCGTAAATTCTTCCCAGGACATTTCCCAGAGCGAGAGCGCCGCTTCATTACCGTAGTTTAAAATGGGATCTTCTTCCGTGCCGTGCGAGATGACCACAAAGGGCTGACGAAACAAGCGGCGGGAGAGTTCCTCCGGCGAGCCGTCCGTTGGGAGCAGATCACGGCCGGTCCAATGGCGGAAGCTGCGCAACAAGCATGCGACGTGGTCGTTAAGAAAGGGCGTGATCACCACGCATAGGCCTCGGGCGCTTCGCCGCCGGGGCCGGGCCAGATCACGTCGAGTTTCTTCATCGTGGGTGCATCCAAACGAACCTCGATCGCGCGGAGGCTGTCCTTGAGTTGATCCATCGTGCGGGGGCCGATGATCGGAGCCGTGACGGCCGGGTTCATCAGTAGCCAAGCTAACGCCACGACGGCCGGCGGTTCGCCGATCTGTTTGCAGAGGGCTTTGTACTGTTCCAATTGCGGACGATGTTTGACCGCGAGATCTTTAACCTCGGAATCGGCCCGACGGCCTTTCTTGACCTTTTCATTCGCACCGCCGAGTATCCCTCCCGCAAGCGGGCTCCACGGGATCAACCCCATGCCGTACGCGCGGCAAGCCGGAATCATCTCAAGCTCGATCGCGCGGTTCTGCAGACTGTAAATGCTTTGTTCGCTCACCAGCCCATGAAGTTACGCCGGGCGGCCGTCTGATTGGCCGTCGCGATCTGCCAGCCGGCAAAGTTGCTGCTTCCGACATAGATCACCTTGCCCTCGCGAATGAGTTGCTCCATCGCCTGCCAGATCTCGTCCCACGGTGTTTCGAGATCGATATGGTGCATCTGGTAAAGATCGATATGATCGGTCTGAAGCCGTTGGAGACTTTCTTCGCAGGCCCTCCGTATATGATAGGCCGAAAGCCGCCGATCGTTCGGGCCGTCGCCCATCCGGCCGTAAACTTTGGTGGCCAGAACGATCTTCTCACGCCGGCTGCCAAGCGCGAGCCATCGGCCGATGATCTGCTCCGTCCAACCCTCTCCTTTTTTCCAGCCGTAGACATTCGCCGTGTCGAAAAAATTGATCCCGAGCGACAAGGCCTCGTCCATAATAGCGTGGCTCTCTTTTTCGCTTGTTTCCGGCCCGAAGTTCATCGTCCCAAGGCAGAGACGGCTGACCTGCAGCCCGGTTCGTCCGAGTTTCGTGTAGATCATAGGAAGGCCATTTTATCAAATCCCGCTCGATAAATCACTTGAAATGCACGCTGAAATCGGTTAGGATGATAGGTCTTTAATTCTAAAGGTAAAATCGTCATGGCGTCCGCTAAAGATAAAAAAAGTATTGCGCAATTGCGGAGGTTAATTGACAAGCTGGATGAACAGATCCTGTCTTTGTTGAACAAGCGCGCCAAGATCGTGATGAAAATCGGAAAACTGAAGAAAGCCGATCTGTCCGATCTGCATGCCCCCGCCCGCGAGCTGGAAATTTACGAACGTCTTTCCCGTCTGAACAAAGGGCCGTTTCCGGACGAGGCCCTCCGCGCCGTTTTCCGGGAGATCTTCTCGGGCTCGCTCTCGCTGGAGGGACCGCTCAAGGTGGCCTATCTCGGCCCGAAGGCGACCTTCACGCATCTGGCCAGCCTGCGGCAGTTTGGTTTCTCGGCCTCTTATGTTCCGGTCAACAGCATCAAGGAAGTCTTCATCGAGGTAGAGCGGGGGCGCGCGGATTACGGCGTGGTCCCGATCGAGAACTCGACCGAGGGAGTGGTGAATTACACGCTGGACATGTTCGTGGATTCTCCATTGAAGATCGTCGGCGAGGTGATGCAGGAGGTGTCGCATCATCTGATGAACAAAAGCGGTAAGGTCGAGGATGTGAAACATCTCTATTCCCATCCCCAGCCGATCGCGCAATGCCGGGTCTGGCTTGAGAATCACTTTTCCCGGATCCCGACGACCGAGGTTTCGAGCACGGCCAAGGCGGCCGAGCTCTGCAACGAGGATACTTCGGCCGCCGCGATTGCATCGGAGCTGGCGGCCCGGCTGTACGGTCTACGGATCCTTCAGCGGCGGATCGAGGACAACATCCATAATTTCACCCGCTTTCTCGTGATCGCACGGAAAGGGCTGGGGCGGACCGGCCGGGACAAAACCTCGATCATGTTCACGATTCGCGACCGGGTCGGCGCGCTGCACGACATGCTGAAGCCGTTTTCCCAATACGGGCTCAACCTGACCAAGATCGAATCCCGGCCGTCGAGGAAGAAGGCCTGGGAATATATCTTCTTCGTGGACCTCGAGGGGCATCAGGAGGATGAAAAGGTCAAGAAGGCGCTGGAACAGCTCAATGAGCAGTGCCTGTTCTTAAAAGTCCTGGGGTCCTATCCGGTCGCCAAAGAGAAAGAGAATGCGTAAGGAAATCATGATCGGAATCGGCCGACATATCGAATCCATCGAGCCCTACAAGCCCGGCAAGCCGCTCGAAGAGCTGGAGCGCGAGCTCGGGATCAAGAACGCGATCAAGCTGGCCTCGAACGAGAATCCGCTCGGCCCGTCAAAAAAGGCCCTGGCCGCTTTAAAAAAGGGGCTGACCGGACTGCACCGTTATCCGGAAGGCAGCGGGCGGCGGCTGCGCGAGGCGATTGCACAGAAGCACAAGCTCAAACCGGAGCAGGTGATCCTGGGGAACGGTTCGGACGAGATCATGGACCTGGCGGCCAAAACATTTCTTTCCCCGGGCGACGAGGCGATCATGGGAGATCTCACCTTTGCGATCTACCCTATCAGCGTGACGGCCCATCACGGCGTCAGCGTGAGGGTTCCGCTGCGCGACGGACGGCATGATCCGGAGGCGATGGCGGCGCGGTTCACGCCCAAGACCCGGCTGGTCTTCATCTGCAATCCCAACAACCCGACCGGGACGATGATCACCCGGCGGGAGCTGGACCGCTTGTTGTCCCGATTGCCGCAAAACGTTCTGGTGATCATGGACGAGGCCTATGCCGAATATGCCGACGATCCGGAATTTCCGAACACGATCGAGAATCTGAAGCGGGGCGCGCCGGTGCTGGTCCTCCGAACCTTTTCCAAGATGTACGGACTGGCCGGTCTGCGGATCGGGTACGGCCTGTCCACCCCTGAGGTGGTTGAAGCGATGAACCGCGTCCGGCTTCCGTTCAACACCAACAGTCCGGCGCAGGCCGCGGCACTGGCCGCTCTCTCGGATGAGAAGCACGTGGCCCAAAGCCTTCGGATCAACCGCGAGGGGCGACGTTATCTGTCCGAATCGTTTGCGGGCCTGGGAATGAAATTTCTTCCGAGCCAGGCCAACTTTATCTATGTGGATATCGGCCGGGACGGCGGGGCCGTCTACAAACAACTTCTTCGAAAGGGCGTCATCGTCCGTCATATCGAGGGAACATGGCTTCGTGTTTCGATCGGCCGCCCGGCCGAGAACCGGCGCTTTGTGAAGGCGCTGGGCGAAGTTTTGAAAATAAAATAGGAAAGGGAGTTTTATGATCATTGTCTTAAAACCAAGCGCCACCGAAAAAGAGATCAATCATATCATCGAGAAGCTGAAGGAATGCGGCCTCAAACCTCATGTCTCCCGGGGGGAGGAGCGCGTGATTATCGGGGCGATCGGGGACGAACGCCAGCTGGAGAGTCAGCCGCTCGCTATTTTCCCGGGCGTCGAGAAGGTGATGCCGATCCTGTCTCCCTACAAGCTGGTCAGCCGCGAATTCAAAAAGGCCGACAGCATTGTGGAAGTGGCGAAGGGGGTCAAAATCGGCGGGAAAAAAATTCACGTGATGGCCGGGCCCTGCGCCGTCGAAACACAGGAATTGCTGACACGGATCGCGCAGGAAGTGAAGGAGGCCGGGGCGACGATCCTTCGGGGCGGGGCCTACAAGCCGCGCAGCTCTCCCTACAGCTTCCAGGGACTGGAGGAAAAAGGCATCGAGTTTCTGGTCGAGGCCCGGCGAAAGACCGGTCTTCCCATCGTGACGGAGGTGGTGGACCCGCGGGATGTGGCGCTGGTGGCCGAACATGCCGATATTCTACAAATCGGCGCGCGGAACATGCAGAACTTCCGGCTGCTGACCGAAGTGGGGGGCTACGACAAACCGGTGCTGCTCAAACGCGGACTGTCGGCCACGATCAAGGAATTTTTGCTCTCGGCCGAATACATCATTGCGCGCGGCAATCACAAGGTGATCCTCTGCGAGCGGGGACTCCGGACGTTTGAAACCGCGACGCGGAACACGCTGGATCTGTCGGCCGTTCCGGTCATCAAGGGCTTGAGCCATCTGCCGATCATCGTGGACCCGAGCCATGCCACCGGCCGATGGGAGCTGGTCGTTCCGCTTGCGCGCGCGGCCGTGGCGGCCGGCGCGGACGGGATCATGGTGGAGGTGCATCTCAATCCGGAGGAGGCTCTCTGCGACGGCGAGGAATCGATCAAGCCGAACAAGTTCAAGGCGATGATGGGAGAGCTTAAAAAAATTGCGGAAGCCATCGGCCGCGAAATCTAAGAAGCCTTCGATCCGTTGCCCGTTCCGAACGATCGTCATCGTCGGTGTCGGGTTGATCGGCGGTTCGATCGGAATGGCCGTCCGGAAGAAACGTCTGGCGGATGCGGTCATCGGCCTGGGTCCCCGAGAGGATGAATTAAAGCGGGCCGTCGCGCTGAAGGCGATTGATGCCTACGCAACCGGTGACCGGACGATCAAAAAGGCGGTCGAGAAGGCGGACCTGGTTGTTCTGGCCGCGCCGGTAGGCCGACTGGAGACGGCGGCCCATGATCTGTGCTCCGCACTTCCGAAGAACAGTGTGGTCACGGATGTCGGCAGCGTCAAAGGCCCTCTGGTCCGCCGGCTGGAATCGCTGTTTTCTCCCGATGCGTCAAGTCGGTCGCGGTTTGTGGGCGGGCATCCGATCGCGGGCCGCGAAACATCCGGTGTCGGGTCGTCCTCGGCGAATCTGTTTTCAGACGCCCTTTGTATTCTGACCCCGACCGACCGGACGGATCCCAAGGCGGTTGAAACCGTCAAACGATTCTGGGAGGCGATCGGGACCCGCACCATTTCGATGGATCCCGACGTTCATGATCGAATCCTGGCGATCGTCAGCCATCTGCCGCATCTGGTCGCTTATACCCTGGTGAATACCGTCCTCGATCTTCAGTCCAAAAACGGCGATCTGCTTTCTTACTCCGGAGGCGGATTCAGGGATTTCACCCGCGTAGCGGCCAGTTCTCCCGAGATGTGGCGCGACATCTGTCTGTTCAACCGGGAGAACCTGCTGTCCGTGATCGAGGCCTATGAAAAAACACTGGACCGATTGAAACGGCTGATGGTCGAGGGCAACGCGGAAGGGATACGGCGCGAGTTCGAACGCGCCAAAACGGCGAAGGAAAAAATAAAATAGCATGAAACCGATTGTCGTCAGGAAAAGCCGGGGGTTGAAGGGAACGATCACGGTGCCCGGGGATAAATCAATCACCCATCGCGCGATCATCCTGGGCTCCCTCGCCCGCGGGACGACGACGGTGACGGGCTATCTGCCGTCCGAGGACTGTCTGAATACCGCTTCGGCCTTTCGTCTGATGGGAATCTCGATCGGGAAAGGGAAAAAGGCCGGCGATCCCCTGAGGATCGAAGGCAAAGGGCTCCGCGGCCTCTCCGAACCGCCGGCCGTTCTGGATCTGGGCAATTCCGGAACCGCCCTGAGACTTTTAACCGGCGTTCTGGCCGGCCAGGACTTTTTTTCGGCCGTGACGGGTGACGAATCATTGCGCTGCCGGCCGATGCGTCGCGTCGTGGATCCGCTCCGGCGGATGGGGGCCGAGATCCGTGGCCGGCAGGACGGGAATCTGGCGCCACTGGCCGTTTGCGGGCGGCGGCTGAAAGGCATCTCGTATGCGTTGCCGGTGGCCAGCGCGCAGGTCAAGTCGGCCCTGCTCTTGGCCGGGCTTCTGGCCGACGGCCGAACCGTGCTGGCCGAACCGTTGCCTTCGCGGGATCATACCGAACGGATGTTCCGCGGCATGGGAATTCCACTCGAGGTCAACGGTAAGGAGCTTTCGCTTGAACCGCCGTCCGAATTTTCCGGCCGCGAAATTGAGGTGCCCGGGGACCTTTCCTCGGCCGCTTTTTTTATCGTGGCTGCAACGATTGTTAAAAATTCGGAGCTGGTGATCCGGAACGTGGGCATCAATCCTACGCGCACCGGCCTTCTGGATCTCCTGTCCGAGATGGGGGCCGAGATCCGGCTTGAAAACCGGCGCGAGTTCAACCAGGAACCGGTCGCGGATCTGGTGGTCCGGTCGCGGCTTTTGAAAGGCATCCGGATTAAACCCGAAAGCGTGCCCCGAACGATTGACGAGTTTCCGATTCTGTGTGTGGCCGCGGCGATGGCCGAGGGTGAAACGGTCATCCGGGGGGCGGAAGAGCTTCGCGTGAAGGAGTCGGATCGAATCCGTACGATCAGCCGGGAACTGTCGAAAATGGGCGCTGATATCGAGGAGCTTCCGGACGGGCTCCGGATCCGCGGCGGCCGGAGACTTTCAGGGGCCCGGTGCGCCGGTCACGGTGATCACCGGATCGCGATGGCCCTGGCAGTGGCCGGTCTGGCGGCCCGCGGGGAGACGACGGTGGATGGGGCCGAATGGATCGCCACCTCCTTCCCCGGTTTCGAACGGCTCCTCAAAAAGGTCGCGCAGTAAGAACGGGAGCCGATGGGCATTTTCAGCAACATCATCACCATTGACGGGCCGGCCGGGTCCGGGAAGAGCTCCGCCGCCCGTTTGCTGGCCAAAACATTGGGCTATCTCTATCTGGACACCGGAGCCCTGTACCGTGCCGTGGGATGGACGGCCTTGAAGGAACATTCAAATGTTCAGGATGAAGCGGCGCTCAAGGCGTTGTGCGCGAAACTGGATTTGACGGTCAAACCGGACGGGGATGGAATGAGGGTGTACGTGAACGGTCAAGACATCACGGGCGAAATCCGGACGCCGGAAGTCAGCCGGGCCGCTGCGGCCGTCGCGGTGGTGCCCGCCGTCCGTCAGCGATTGCTGGGCATTCAGCGGGAAATTGGGAAAAAAGCCGGGGCGCAGCGCGGCGTCGTGGTGGAAGGTCGCGACATCGGGACGGTCGTGTTTCCGGACGCCCCGATCAAATTTTTTCTGGAGGCCCTGCCGGAGGTTCGCGTCCAGCGCCGGCACCTGGAACTCCGACAACAGGGTCTGACGGTCGACCTGTCGTCAACCCGGCAGGAGATCGACACGCGGGATCTGAAGGATTCCAGCCGGGAGATCTCGCCGTTGAAGCCGGCGGCGGATGCGACGCGAATCGATTCCACGGCCCTGACCCTCGAAGGCGTGGTTTCGACGATGGTACGGGCGATCGAACAAAAGCGATCCGGAAGCGCGGGCTGATATGCTCTATGCGACGGCCTGCGCGATTCTGAAAATTGTGGGGCGGCTCCTGTTCCGGGTGCGCATCATCGGCGCGGAGCATATTCCGAAGACCGGGCCGGTTCTGATCGCGCCGAATCATGTCAGCTATCTGGACATTCCGCTTCTCGGCGTGATGATCGACCGGCCGCTTCATTTTATGGGGAAGTCCAGTCTGTTTCGCAGCCGCTGGGTCGGATGGCTTTACCGCGCGTTAAACGGTTTTCCGATCGAACGCGGTCCGCGCTCCCGGAACGGGCTGATGGAGGCCGTGAATCGTCTCAAGGAAGGTCATTGCGTGGCGATGTATCCCGAAGGCGGACGGAGTTTGAGCGGACAGCTCCAGGAGCCGATGCCGGGGATCGGGATGATCATCGCCCAGAGCGGGGCCAAGGTCATTCCGGCCTATGTGGCCGGAACCGACAAGGTGCTGCCGGTGGGCGCCTGGATGATCCGGCTCCATCCGGTCACGGTTTTTATCGGCGAGCCGATTGATTTCACGGATCAAATACAAAAAGAGGACGGGAAAGAGCTCTACCTTCAGATCAGCCGGACCGTGATGGAGCGGATCGCCCGGCTGGAAGCTGAAGCCACGGGTCGGCCGGTCAAAAAGATCGAGCCGGTTCCCGATGCCGCCGTCAAGGGCGGGAATAATTAAGGTAGTGACAAACCCTAAAATAATATAGTACAATGCGCCTTCATGTCTGCTGCGGTTCGCAGCATGCAGGCGGTTTTTGAACCGAAAGTGCCATAAACCAAATCAATCAGAAAGGGGATACGGACCAGCATGATGTTTTCGGAAGATGCACCGGTGGCCAAAACGGCAGGAGCCGATAGCGAAGAGCTCCCGATGGATATGCACGCCCTCTATGAGGAGTCTTTCAAAAATTTGAAGGAAGGAGGCGTCGTCGAGGGGACGATCGTTGCGATCCAACAGGCCGGGGTGGTGGTGGATATCGGTTACAAATCCGAAGGGCTGATCCCCGCGAGCGAATTCAGCAACACCGAGATCTCGGTGCTCAAGGTCGGCGAGCTCATCCAGGTTTATCTGGAGGAGCGCGAAGACAGCGAAGGAAACCTCATCCTGTCCAAAGAGAAAGCGGCCAAGATGAAGGTCTGGGAGGTTTTGGAAAAATCCTTCGAAAAAGGCGAGGTGGTCGAGGGCAAGATGGTTTCAAAGGTCAAGGGCGGGATGATGGTGGATATCGGCGTCAAGGCCTTTCTGCCGGGCTCGCAGATCGATCTTCACCCGGTCCGGGATCTCGATGCATTGATCGGCAAATCCTTTCCGATGAAGATCATCAAAATGAATCACCGCCGGGGGAATATCGTGGTCTCCCGCCGTGTGATCCTGGAGGACTCCCGCGACAAGAAACGCCGCGCCGCCATGGCCACGCTGGAAGACGGGCAGATGGTGGACGGCCTGGTCAAGAATATCACGGAGTACGGAGCCTTTATTGATCTGGGCGGCATTGACGGACTCCTTCATATCACGGACATGTCCTGGGGCCGGGTGAATCATCCCTCCGAGGTCCTGTCAGTCGGCGACCGGACCCAGGTCGTCATCCTCAAATACGATAAAGAACCCGGCCGCGTTTCGCTCGGGCTAAAACAGAAGACGCCGGATCCCTGGACCAAGGTGGAGGAAAAACATCCCGTCGGAACCCGCGTCAAAGGAAAGATCGTGAGCATCACGGACTACGGGGCCTTCGTGGAACTCGAACCCGGGATCGAGGGTCTCGTCCATATCTCAGAGATGTCCTGGAGCCATGAAGTCCGCCATCCCTCCAAGCTGGTTTCGGTCGGGGACCTTGTGGATGTGGCCGTCCTGATGGTGGACCGGGCCAACCGGAAGATTTCGTTGGGCATGAAACAGATCACGCCGAATCCCTGGACCGCGGTGGAAGGAAAATATCCGATCGGCAGCAAGATCACGGGCAAGATCAAGGGGCTGACCGACTTCGGCGCGTTTGTGGGGCTGGAGGAAGGGATTGACGGCCTGATCCATATCTCGGACATGTCCTGGACCAAGCGCCTGACCCATCCCTCCGAGCTCTTCAAAAAGGGTCAGCCGGTCGAGGCCGTGGTCCTCAAAGTGGACAAGGAAAAAGAGCGGCTTTCGCTCGGCTTCAAGCAGCTTGAGGCCGATCCGTGGGAGGCCGGGATCGCCGAGAAATACCATGTCGGGGACGTGGCGAAATGCAAGGTTATCAAGGTGACCGATTTCGGCGTCTTCGTCGAACTGGAGGACGGCGTGGAAGGACTGATCCATGTCAGCGAAACCGGCATCGAGCCGTCTTCGCGCATCGGGGATGCCATGCAAGCCAATGACGTCATCCGCGCCCAGATCATCAAGATGGACCTTCCGGAACGCAAGATCGCCCTGAGCATCAAGGCTTACAAGTACGAGCAGGAACGGGCCCAGAAAAAGGACAAGTAGAAGCACACGGGACCGAAGATGAAAAGGCATCCGTTGATCGTCGGCTTGATCGTATTGGCGGGTCTGGCCGTTCTTTTCTTTGTTGCAACCTATTCCTCCACCGTGATGCAGTCCGGCGGGGGCTTCCTCGACAACCGCATCGCCCTGATCAAGATCGAGGGCGTCATCCTCGACTCCACCGATACCATCGAAGAACTCCGGCGTTACAAAGACAGCTCCCGGATCAAGGCCATCATCCTCCGGATCAACAGCCCCGGAGGCGGCGTCGTCCCCTCGCAGGAGATTTACGAGGAGGTCAGGAAGATCCGCGAGGAGGGCAAGAAAAAGGTCATCGTCTCGATGGGGACGGTGGCGGCCTCCGGCGGGTATTACATCGCCAGCGCCTCGAACCGGATCGTGGCCAATCCGGGCACGCTCACGGGAAGCATCGGCGTGATCATGGAACTGGCGAATGTGGAAGGGTTGTTTAAAAAGATCGGCGTGGAGAGTGTGGTGATCAAGAGCGGCCGCAACAAGGATGTCGGCTCTCCCTTCCGCAAGATGCTTCCGGAAGAACGCGCGATACTGCAACGGTTGATGGACGATGTCCATACCCAGTTCATCCAGGCCGTGGCCGAGGGGCGCGGGTTGGCGGAAGATCGAGTGCGGGAGATGGCGGACGGAAGCGTTTTTACCGGACGGCAGGCCAAGGAGCTCGGTCTGGTGGACGAGATCGGAAATCTTCAAGACACCGTCCGGCTCACGGCCGACATCGTCGGAATCAAAGGAGAGCCACGGCTCGTCGAATCCCGGAAACGGGGCTCGCTGTTGGATCTGTTGAGGGACGAATTTCTGGGCGGTCTGCCCCGCATGCAACTGCCTCAGACCGGTGTCTCTTTAAAGTATCTTATGGCTTTTTAAGTCAAACCTTTCCCCAATTCATTAGGAGAATGCAGATGACCAAGGCCCAATTGATCGAAACGATGTCCCAGAAGGTGACCCACCTGACGAAGCGCCAGACCGAAATGATTGTAAACACGATCTTCAATAGCATCCGGCAGTCGCTGGCGAGCGGGGGCAAGATCGAGATTCGTGGTTTCGGGAGTTTCAAGCTGCGGAACCGGCGGATGCGGGAGGGACGGAACCCCAAGACCGGCTCACAAGTCCATGTCCCGGCCAAGCGCGTGCCATTCTTCAAGGCCGGAAAAGAATTAAAAGAGATCGTGAACGGTTGAGAAGACCCCGCCGCGAGAGCGGGACTGAATCAGTCAAACCGGCAGGTGAGCTTCAGCGCTTTCTGAAGACGCATCAGGTACTCGCTCCGGGGAATCTCGACTGCGCCGAAGCGTTTTAAGTGCGGCGTTGTAAATTGAACGTCGAATAACGCATAGCCACGTTCTTTCAGCCGACCGACGAGAAAAGCCAGACAGACTTTCGAGGCATCGCGCACGATTGTGAACATGGACTCTCCCATGAACGCCCCGCCCAGACTCACGCCGTAGATTCCACCGGCTAATTTCCCCTCATAATAGGCCTCGACCGAGTGGGCAATGCCGATTCGATGCAGCGCCGTGTAAGCCGCTGCGATCTCTTTGTTGATCCATGTTTCCTGTCGGTTCGCGCAGCCGCGCACGACGCCTTCAAAATCACGATCAATAACCGTTTCAAACTTTTTGTTGCGAATCGTTTGCGCCAGTCGCCGGGGGATGTGAAACCGATCCGGATCGATGATCGTGCGAGGGTCGGGCGAGTACCAGTGAATCGTCCCGTCTTCGTCCGCCATCGGGAAAATTCCCTGGCGGTAGGCTTCTTCAAGAAGTTCGGGCGGAATCGTTTGGGGCATCCATCACGCCGCCTTCAGCGCGTTGATCAGATCGAGGATCGCCTTCTTACCGTCGGCGAAGTACATCAAGGTATTGTCGGTCGCGAACAGGGGGTTGGGGATTCCGGCAAAGCCGGGGCTTAGGCTGCGCTTGATCACCACGACGGTGCGCGCCTTGTCCACATTCAGGATCGGCATTCCGGCGATGGGGCTCGACGGGTCGGTGCGCGCCACGGGATTCACGACATCGTTGGCGCCGATCACGATCGCGACATCGGTCTGCTCGAACGTGGGATTGATCTCGTCCATTTCCTTGAGCTTCTCGTAGGGGATGTCGGCTTC
>JACQFA010000102.1 GCA_016200255.1 Nitrospirota bacterium
CAACCTTCGGGCCGTGCGGATCGTGACGGCCGACGACACCGAGGTGATCATTCCGCATTCGCGGCTCTGGTCGTCCGGCATCTCCAATGCCAGCAGCGGTGATCGAAGCCTGTTGTGCGTGACGAATTTCTACCTGCATCCCGATCACGATGCCGCCGCACGACGCCGGTTGACGGAGGTTGCGGAAACCGGTTCCTACCGGAAGCCGGAAACGCCCGTGACCGTGATCGTGATGGAGAAGCCATGGGGCACGCACTACCGGCTGAAGGCCTACGTGAAGGAAAGCCGCGACCAGTTCCTGTTCATCACGGACCTGACGATCCGGGGCAAAGAGGCGCTGCGGGCCATGGGCATCCGATTTGCGCAAGCGCCCTACGCCGAGACGAAGGGGCGTTGAAATTCGGGGACACCTTACGTAATTCCCGTCAGCCTCCGCTCCGGCCTCGCACGCGGGGGAGCAGGGCGCTTAGGTGATTTGACACTATAACACTATGATGCTATAATGCGCTTAATATAGGAGGCGCGGAATGAACCACTCGAGAACCACGCTTTATTTAGATCCCAAGATTCACCGGGCTTTAAAGGTGAAGTCGGCCACGACGGACCGGTCCATTTCAGAGATCGTCAACGAGGCCCTGATCGAGGCGCTTCGGGAGGATGCGATCGACCTGGAGGCGTTCCGGAAACGGGCCAAGGAACCGTCCCGGCCTTTCGAGAAAATCCTGTCCGAGCTTAAACGTGACGGCCTCTTATAGTCTTCGGATCAAGCGAAGCGCCGAGAAAGAACTGAAGGCTCTTCCCAAGACGGATCGGCCCCGGATCGTTGAGAAAATCCACTCGTTGGCCGGGAATCCCCGTCCTCCGGGTTATCAAAAGATGTCCGGACTATTCCAACACCGCATCCGCCAGGGCGATTATCGCATTCTTTATACCATTGACGATAACAATCGCGTGGTTGAAATCGTCAAAATCGGCCACCGCCGTGAAGTGTACCGTTGACGGTAAGCCGGGTCGTACCGAAAGATTGAATCCAATGATCGTGACCAGAGTCTTTTTTAATTCATCAATGGAGGAGGGGGATCATGGAAATACAGGCGGTGAAGGATGTGAGGGCGGCGATCGAAAAATTCAGGGACGCGGTTCAGGCGCGGGATATCAAGGCGCTGGAATCGGTGGCGGCCCATGAAGCGGACATGGTCTTCTACGGCTCGCAGGCGGGGGACAAGCAGACGGGCTGGCCCGCGATCAAGGCCTCGTTCGAGGAGCAGTTCCGCGAGACGAGCGCGATCGAGTCGGAGGAGTTGGGAAGCACGATCCAGGTGAACGGGGACACGGCCTGGGCGGCGTATGACCTTCGGTACAACGAAGTCGGCGGGAACAAGGCCGGGAGTTTTGAAACCCGCTGGAGCTGCGTCTTGCGCCGTTATAAAAACGGCTGGAAGGTCGTTCATATGCATCATTCACGCGGCCGATAGCAAGGGCGTGAGCCCCGCGCGCGGGGGCGGGAAAGAAGCCGGAAACCCCCGGCGCCGCGCTAAGACGCTCTCGATCGAAGAATTCGCCCGCCTCGCCGATAAACTGTTTGAATTTACCGGCCAAATGTGATAGATATTCGTATTCAATGGCTCGAGCGATCCAAACGGAAAACCATCGGCACGAAATTCTGGGGGTGATCTTTCTCGCCCTCGGTCTGCTGGTGTTCATCAGCCTCCTGTCCTATGACCCCCACGATCCTTCCTTAAACTCGGTCTCGTCCAATCCCTCGGTTCACAACCTGGCCGGAAAGGTGGGCGCCTATTTATCCGACGGAATTTTTCAGGTGATCGGTGGAAGCGCCTATCTGCTGGCGCTGGGGAGTTGCGTGATCGGCTGGCGGATGCTGCTGTCCCGATCGATCCCGGTCCATCGCTGGCGGCTCGCCGGTTATCCGCTGTTGCTCGTCTCCTTTACGACACTGCTGCATCTTTTGTGGACGAGCCTGCCGTCCTTGACCGGCGGCCGTATCCTCGCCGGACAGGCGGGCGGACTGTTCGGAAAGCTCACGGCCGACTGGCTCTCGGGATATTTCGCCCCGATCGGCGCCTACATCATCGTCTTCGCCGTTTTGTTTCTGTCGCTGATGCTGACCACCTCCTTCTCACTGTCGACCCTGCTGGGCCTGATCGGCCGCTCGACGGGCCTGATCACATTGGCCGTCCGCCGACTGGTCGAATCGGTCCGGACCACGATGGCGATCTATCACGAACAGTCCCGGCGGTGGGAGACCGAAACAAAGATCCGGCGAAAGTTGTCTCCTCAAAAACCGAAGATCATTGATTCGCCGCCGCCCCCCAAGGCGCCGCCCAAACAGGCCGACCTGCCCTTTATGAAGGAGAAGGGCGATTACGAACTGCCCCCGCTGACCCTGCTGCAAGACCCGCCCGCAACGGCCAACAAGATTACAAAGGAGGAACTGGTGGCCAATTCCCAGATCCTCGAAAAGAAACTGCTAGATTACGGAATCGAAGGCCGCGTGACGCAGGTCCATCCGGGGCCGGTCGTGACGATGTATGAATTCGAGCCGGCGGCCGGCGTCAAGGTGAACCGGATCGTCAACCTCTCGGATGACCTCGCCCTCGCCATGCGGGCGATGAGCGTTCGGATCGTGGCCCCCCTGCCGGGCAAATCGGTCGTAGGGGTCGAGATCCCCAACCGCAACCGCGAGGATGTCTCTCTCAAGGAGATCCTGACCTCCGAGGTATTTACGACGTCGAAATCCAAGCTGACCCTGGCGCTGGGGAAGGACATCTTCGGGGCGCCCGTCGTGGCCGATCTGGCCGGCATGCCCCATCTTCTCGTGGCCGGCGCGACCGGGTCAGGAAAAAGCGTCGCCCTGAACACGATGATCATCAGCCTCCTCTGCTCGGCCTCGCCGGAGGAAGTCAAGTTCATCATGATCGATCCCAAGCTGCTCGAGCTCTCCGCATACGACGGCATCCCGCATCTTCAAACCCCGGTGCTCGTCCGGGCCAAGGATACGCCCAGGGTCTTTCAGCGTCTGGTGGCCGAGATGCAGCACCGGTATCGCCTTCTGGCCGAAGCCGGCGCACGGAACATCGAAAGCTACAACAAGAAGATCCGGGAAGAGGGCGCCCAAGCTCGGGGACGCTCGGCGGGAGAAACAACCGCGGCCGGGTTCGAACAAGGTCCCGACGCCCCGCTTTCCGCGCCCAATGCGCCGCTCCCCTACCTGGTTGTGATCGTGGATGAGCTGGCCGATCTGATGCTGGTCGCGGCGCGCGACGTCGAAGATTCAATCTCGCGTCTGGCCCAGATGGCGCGGGCGGCCGGCATCCATCTCGTCCTGGCCACCCAGCGTCCCTCGGTGGATGTACTGACCGGCCTGATCAAGGCCAATTTTCCGGCGCGGATTTCATTCCAGGTCTCGTCCAAAACCGATTCCCGAACCATCCTGGACGCCAATGGCGCGGAGCAACTGCTGGGAAAGGGCGACATGCTGTTTTTGGCTCCCGGGACGGGACGGATCACACGAATCCACGGGGCGTATGTATCAGAAAACGAGATCCGGGCGGTTGTCAACCATGTCAAGGCTCAGGCCAAACCCCACTACATTGATTTCAGTCCCGCCTCCGGCGGTGCCGACGACGATTCAGCCGACGCGAACACCATGGAGCGGGATGAACTTTACGAAAAGGCGGTTGATCTGGTGGTCACCTCCGGCGCGGCCTCGGCCTCGTTGATCCAGCGTCGGCTTCGGGTCGGCTATCCCCGGGCGGCCCGCATGATCGAGATGATGGAGGAAGACGGCATCGTCGGTCCGGCCGCGGGAGGAAAGCCGAGGGACGTCTTGAGCCGGAAAAACGAACAGGTCGGATAATTCAATGGGCCGATTAAAGAGGCTCAACTGTATCGTGGCATTTTCGAGCCTGATCGGTTTTGGGGGGATGTCGGGCGCCGTTTTGGCCGCCCCCGTCCCGGCCGCCGAGAACGCCCTGGCAGACGTGATTCGGAAAATCCAGGCCGCGTACGAAAGCACGAACGACTGGACGGCCGAGTTTCAACAGGTCACGCGGATCGAGGGATTCGACACGCCGATCACGGCGCGGGGAAAGCTGTATATCAAAAAGCCGAACAAGCTTCGGTGGGATTACTCCGAACCGAACCATCACCAGATCATGGTCAATGAACTGAAAATATGGATCTATACCCCGGAACAAAATCAGGTGATCGTAAGTCCTTTCGCGGAAATCTCGGATTCCCAGCTTCCGCTCCATTTGCTAAGCGGCGTCGGCCGCCTGGATCGGGACTTCACGGTTCAGTGGACCGACCCGGCCGGACCGCAGCCCCAAGGCATCCCGGCATTGACGCTGATCCCCAAGGATACAGGAACGGGGCTGACCAAACTCCGGATGGAGGTGGATCCGGAGAGTTTTTTTATCACCCGGCTCATGTTGTATGAGTCGAATGGAAATGAGTCGAGCTTTCAGTTCGCACGGTTACGTAATAATGCCGGATTGAAGGACCGGTTTTTTGTTTTCACGCCGCCGAAAGATGTCGTGGTCGTCGAATCTCCTCTCAGGAGACCCTAAGATCGTCCTTCAACGGTTCACAAGTCCATCGCGTTCGGTAACGGAGTATTGGGAATGAGCGGTGTCGAACGGAAAACGGGGTTGCGCAAGAAACTGGTCTGGGCCACGCTCCTGGTCGGCATCCTTCCGGTCATCCTGGGATTGGTTCTGACTTATCTGAAGGGCACGGAGGAGCTGCGCAAAACCCTGGGCGCAAACTTTGCCGGTCTGGCTCGTGAGGCGGCCAACAAAACCGATCTGCTGATCAATCGAAAAATCGAGGAACTGACAAACGTCGCCGCCGAGGCGAAGGTCATCGAAACCGTCCTGCGGGCTGATCAGGTTTATCACGGATTATCGGAACCTGCCATTCAGCAGCGATTGAAGCAGTCGGCGCTGGATTGGCAGGAAGCCCGACGGAAGCGAAGCCGTTCGCACCGTATTTTGTCCAACCCGGCTTCGGCCTATTTGGCGACGGCCATATCGCTTCAGGAAGGAACCGCCGCACGCGTCGACCTGTATCTCACCGACCGACGAGGAGCCCTTGTGGCCAGCATCAACCATCGGCCGCCCTTCCTATCTTCGGAAACATCGGAATGGAACAGGATCTACACCGACGGACACGGGCAACCCTACATCGGCAATCTTTATCGGGACACGGAATCCGACCGGTTTTTGATCATGATGGGCGTTCCCGTCCTGGATCCCTCGACCGGCCAAACCATCGGTGTTTTAATGCTGGTCAATGATGTGAAGGCGCTTTTCAAGACGCGAATCGAGGAGATTCGCTTCGGTAAAACCGGCCATGCCATGCTGATCGACGGCAACGGCCGCGTTCTGCTCTGTCCTATTCTGCCGACCGGCATGCATGTCACCGACCCCCAATTGATCCGGGCCTTCACCGGGGCACAAACCGGCTGGACGCTGGTCCACAACGACGCGCATGGCGGAATCAATTCGATCGTGGGCAGCTCTCCCGTAATTTATGCAAACCAGATCATCGCCCGGTCCGGTTCGGTCGCCTGGTTCGGTTTTACACGTCAGGATCCGAAGGAACTGTATGCCCCCATCCGCTCACTGATGATCAATGCCTCGGTCGCAAGCGTGACGCTTCTCGGACTGATGGTTATTTTGGCACTGGCCGTATCAAAGCGGCTGGTCCGTCCGATACATCTTCTCCATGAAGGCACCGAGTTGATCGGCAAGGGCAACCTGGCCCATCGCCTTAAGATCGAGACGAACGATGAAATCGAACAGCTGGCGGACGAGTTCAACCGGATGGCTTTCAATCTTCAGGATTCCTATACCAGCCTGGAACAGCGCGTGGCCGACCGGACAAAAGAGTTGTCGGCGCTGAACACGATCGCCACGACCGTCAACCAGTCCCTGAATCTCCAGGAAATCCTGGACGCAGCTCTGGAAAAAATCCTGGAGGTGATGCATGTGGAAGCCGGAATCATTCGGACGTGGGATGAGGGCCGGAGCCGGCTGTTTCTGAAAGCCCACCGGGGTCTGCCCGACGAGCTGGTTCGGTCCACGGCCGAGATCGGGGCCGGCGATTTCATTTCCGGCAAAGTGGTCCGGTTCGGGAAAGCGATCGTGATTGAAGAACCGCAGCTCAAGGATTATACCGAAAGCCCCCTCATTCGAAGCGGTTTTCGTTCCATCATCTGCATCCCGATCAACAGCAAAAACCGGCTGGTGGCCACTCTGACGATCGCCAGCAAAATCCCGCGGCGCTTCACCCCGTCCGATCTCCAGCTCCTGTCCTCGATCGGAAACCAGATGGGCACCGCCATCGACAACGCCACGCTGTACGCGCGCGAGCGAACGATGGTGGAACGGTTGAAGGAGATCGACCGCTTCAAGTCCGAATTTCTGTCAAACGTGAGCCACGAGCTGAGATTGCCGCTGACCTCGATTATCGGTTTCTCGGAACTGCTGCTGGACCGCATTCCGGGCGATCTGAACCCGGATCAGGAGGAATACGTTCGGAACATGCAGGAGAGCGGCCATCACCTCCTGGAGATCATCAATAATCTCCTGAATCTCTCCAAGCTGCGCGCCGGAAAGATGGAGATCCATTATCAGTCGTTTGAGCTGCCTCCGTTGATCGACAGCGTCAAGCGGACGGTCACGCCGCTGCTGGCCAAAAAGGGACTGAGCATTGAAACGGTCGTCGAGCCCGGGGAGGCCCCGCTCTACACGGACGAGGGAAAAATCAAACAGATCCTGCTCAACCTTTTAAGCAACGCGATTAAATTCACCCCGGCCGGCGGGGAGATCCGGATCCGATCGAAGCCCACGACGCTGAAAAACCGGCCGGCCGTGGAGATCGCGGTTTCGGATACCGGAATTGGCATCCGGCCGGAGGACAAGACCAAGATCTTCGAAGAGTTTCAGCAGGTGGACAACTCCTTCACGCGGGACTATCCCGGAACGGGACTCGGCCTCACGATCACGAAACAGTTTCTGGACCTGATCGGCGGCCGCATCCATGTCGAAAGCCAGTACGGCCGCGGGAGCACCTTCACGATCCTCTTCCCGATGCAGGCCGCGCCCAAACCGGCCGAGACCGCTCCGGCGCTCGAATCCGGGACCGTTTCGGTCGAAGAACCCGATCGCCCGGTTATGGCGGAGGCTGCTCCGGCGTCGGACGATGTCAACCGGACCGCCTCCTCCACCCTGCCGCGCATTCTGGTGGTGGAAGACGATCCCACCGTTGGAAGGCTCCTAGCGCTTTACCTGACCCAGGAAGGGTATCACGTCGACCATGCCACGGACGGAGACGAAGCGATCGAGAAGGCCCGTCTGCTCCAACCGTTTGCGATCACGCTCGACATCATGCTGCCGAGAAAAGACGGCTGGGAAGTGCTCCAGAGATTGAAACAGATGCCGGAGACGAAGGACATCCCGGTCCTGATCGTTTCGATCATCGAAAACCGTGAGCTGGGATTCAGTCTCGGCGCCACCGATTATTTTACCAAGCCGATCGACCGGAAGGCTCTTCTGGAAAGTTTCAAAAAGCTCAGCCTGACGACCAAGATCCGGCGGAAGCCGGTGAATATTCTGGTGATCGACGACGATCCGAAGATCCTCCAATTGATCTCGGCGATTCTGGAGACCGAGGGGTTTGGTGTGCTCAAGGCCCGGGAGGCCGGCGAAGGAATCAATCTCGCGATCGAGGTCCAGCCCGATCTGATCCTCCTGGATCTCCTGATGCCGGATGTCAGCGGCTTCGAGGCGCTGGAGCGGCTCAAACTCCACCCGACCGCCAAGAATATCCCGGTCATCATCTTCACGGCGCGGACCCTCACGGAGGAAGATCGAACGCGGCTCAACACCCGGATCCGCGGCGTCATCCAGAAAGGCAAATCGCTTCGGGAGTCGTTGCTGGCCGAGATACGGAAATTTGAGAAGTTATACCCCGACAAGGCCCGCATGGTGGACGGTCTGACCGGCTTTTACAACGAGCGGTATCTCCAGAACCGTCTGGCCGATGAGGCCAGTCGCGCGGCGCGAATCCAGCGGACCTTCTCGCTGCTGCTGGCCAACCTCGACGGGTTCCGGTCCTTCAACACTCAATACGGGATCGAAGCCGGAAACCGCGTCATTCAGGAGACGGCCGAACTGTTCCGAAAAAACACGCGGTCGGCCAATCCCCTCTGCCGGTGCGGCGGGAGTACGCTCGCCGTCCTCCTGACCGAAACGACGAAGGAATCGGCCGTGATGGTCGGTGAAAAGATGCGCGTCGCGATCGAGCGGCATCTATTTTCTCCCTTTGAAGCGTCCTCCGACAATCAGACAAAACCCAACCGCTTCACGATCAGCATCGGCGTGGCGACGTTCTTTGAAGACGGCGAGACACCGGAACAGCTGATGGTCCGGGCCAACCTGGCCCTGGACGAAGCCCGGTCGCGCGGCGGAAACCATGTGGCCAAATTCACCGGTCCGCCGCCCGGCCCCGCCGATTCCGGCGGAGGCACGCCATGACAACCCCTGACAGCACAAACCTGACGGGAAAGAAAGTCCTGGTCGTGGACGATGAAAAATTTGTGCGCGAGCTGATCAAAATCAAACTCGGCCGGAGCGGTCTGGCGGTGACGGAGACGACCAACGGCCTCGAGGCGGTCGAGATGGCCCAGAGCCTGAAGCCGGACATCATCCTGATGGATGTCATGATGCCCAAGATGAACGGATTCGAGGCCTGCGAGAAATTGAAATCCATGCTGGCCACGGCCGGGATTCCGATCGTCATGCTGACGGCCCGTGGCGAGCAGACGAATCTTGAAAAGGGGTTATCCCTCGGTGCGACCGACTATATGAGCAAACCCTTCAGTCCGCAAAAACTGGCGGAACTGGTGATCGCGATCCTTCAACGTTCCTCATAAAGGAAAAAACCATGGCCAATCTCAGTTCATTCGATATCGCGTCCAACACCGACATGCAGGAGGTCAAGAACGCCCTGGACCAGGCCGCCAAAGAACTGGCCCAGCGGTTCGACTTCAAGGGAAGCAAGAGCAGCATCACGCTCGAAGTCTCCGATCTGATCGTCGTATCGGACGATGAATACAAATTAAAGAGCGTTCTGGATATTCTCCAGTCCAAACTCGTGAAACGCGGTGTTTCTTTGAAAGCGTTGAGTTACGGCGCAGTGGAAGCAGCGCTCGGCGGAACGGTCCGTCAGAAGATTACGCTCCAGCAGGGGATCTCGTCCGAGAAGGCCAAAGAGATCGCCAAGGCGATCCGGGATGCGAAGTTCAAGGCGCAGACCCAGATTCAAGGAGATCAGGTCCGCGTCTTGAGCAAGGACAAGGACGAACTCCAGACCGTCATCGCCTTTCTCAGGAGCCAGGAGTTCGGTTTACCCCTGCAGTTTACGAATTACCGGTAGACCGTTCCAGGTCTTCGAAGGCATCCTTCACGACGATCATCGCTTTACAGTCGTCTTCATTGTATCGAAGAACCTTTTCCAGGGTCTGACCCGTGCCCCCTTCAACGGCCTGCTTATACCAGATCATCGCGCTCTTCATCGCATCCACTTCCGAAGCCTCCTGCCGCCATTTGAACCCGAAGTACGGCGCGACCACCTTGATGCTGTAGCCGGGGATCGGCAACACGTAGGACTCCTGCGCCGCCTTGCAGAGGTCGTTAAGATAAGGTAGAACCAGCGAGTTAAAACCGTCCAGAAGGCCGTGGCGCGCGCTGGCCTTCCTCAACTGCGTCCGCTCGTAATGGTCCCAATGGTAGAGCCGATAGCCGCTGGCTTCTTTCCGCAGAAAATCAAAAAATTCCGTGAGTATCGTCTTCTCGTCCTCCGGCCGCTTGGCCAGACAGGAAAGATACGGCCCTTCACGACCACCGGATCGCGGGATCAGCCCGATCAAATAAATGCAGTTCCAGTCGGGGTCATCCTGAAACAGCTCGCCGGTCCCCTCCATATCCAGAAACAGTTCGACCTCCGGAGGACTTTCAAGCGGTTTGTAGGCGCCGACTCGAATCACCTTCTTTAAAAGTTGTGACTTAACGGAATTGAGGATTTGCGGGACTTTTTTCGGGCCGAGCCCCTTGATCGTTCTCAGCGCGTTGGGATCCAGTCTCGAGAGATCGTCAAGGGTGTGGACGCCCATCCGGTGAAATGTCCCGGCATGGGCCGCGCCGATATTCCAGGCCAGCGTGATGTCCTGAAGATCGTGCGCCGTCTTATTCTGAAGTTTTTTCCATCGGGACCGGCCATTGTAGACCGGATAGGGCGGTTGCTCTCCGGCGATGATCCGCCGCGCGCGTCGCATGGCTTCTTCGATTCGGGTCTCGTCATATGGAATCGGGAAGGTCTCGTTGAGACGCGAGACAACCTGGGTCTCGCATTCCATCCCGTATCCTTTCTTTAAAAGATAGGCGTAAACCAGCGCCTGGATTTCGTGCGTCTCGTCCGGCGTCCCGGCCAGTTTATATTCCTCAATGACGCACCTTCCCCGCTCCACCTGAATCACATCCGGTCTCGCCCGCAGACCCAGTGCGCCCGATTCTAGCGCGCCGCTGTAGATCACTACATGACCGTACTTCAATAACTGCTGGGTCTGTGTCACGGCCGATTCAAACGAAAGGGACTTCAAATCCGTGAACTGTTCATGACGTTTCAGGAGAAGCTCTTTTTCAATCCGCAGGCCCTGTTCCTTTAGAAAAAGCGCGTACTCATCCTCGGGGTCCTTAAGCCTCGGATCGCCGTGGCGGTCATGCCACAAACCGAAAGGATCGGAGAGGGCCAACGAAACATCGGATGCGGATAAAACGATCGGACCGGTCATGCGGGGATTCTACCGGTTTAACGGAAGCGGGTCAACAGCCTATTAGCGGGTATGATGGCCGATGACGGTAACGGCCCAGAGGAGAAAGGTAAAAAGAAGGAAGGTCAATGCCATAAAAATAAAACGGCCTATTTCAATCGCGCGCGGAAGGACGGCCGCCTTGACTCGGGATGGAATTCGTTTCATCATGACACCTGCGCCGCGATCGTGGAATCCGCCGACGGCCGCATCGGCACCGCCGATGCTCCGTCTTTAATCATCGTCCAGCAATCGGTTGAGGACAGTATCTCGGACACCAATGTCGTATTCAGCTGATGACCCGAGCAGTAAGCCTCCACCTCGCCCAAAATGGGCATGCCCAGCAAAGAGAGATCCCCCATAATATCGAGAATCTTGTGGCGGACAAACTCATCGGCGTAGCGAAGCCCTTCTTTATTCAAGACGCCGTCCGGGCCGACCACGACGGCATTCTCGAGCGACCCGCCCCGGGCCAAGCCGTGGTTGCGAAGCGCCTCCACTTCCTCCAGAAAACCGAAGGTCCGGGCCGGCGCGATCCACTCCACAAAATCCTCCGATACCGGTTCGAAGGAACAGCTCTGATGAGCCAGAAGGGGATGGTCAAACCGGATAGTACAGTTCACGCGAAACTTCCAGGAAGGCCGGATCCGGATCCATTTCTCCCCGTCCTTCACCTCCATCGGCCGGGTGATCTTCAAAACCGGTTGTGAAACACCCTGTGCCTGAATTCCGGCTTTGAGGATTAGATCCACAAACGGCTTGGCGCTTCCGTCCATAATCGGCAGTTCGGCCGAGTCCAGTTCGATAATCAGATTGGTGATCTGAAGACCGGACAGCGCGGCCAACAGGTGCTCCACCGTCTGGATCTTGGTTCCGTTCTCACCGATCGTGGTGCAGAGCAACGTCCCGACTACCTTGGTTCCGTCCACTTTCACCGGTACCGGACCCTTGGCCGTCTTCCTTAAGAAAACAATCCCCGTATCGATCGGGGCCGGAACCAAACGAAGGTTTACCGGACCACCGGAATGAAGCCCGATTCCGGAGCAATGAACAATTTTTCTGATCGTCTGTTGAAGATGCATATGGAACCCCAAGGATCAATTGCCCCCAAGTAAATGCAAGAGGTATACCATGTCCACGTTATAAAATAAAATTTAAAACTCTTTATATAACTGACTGTAATAAATAAAAAAAATAATGTGCTCTGTACGATTACAGAACTGTTGAACTTAAAATTATAAGTTCCTGTTGTGTAAAGGACACAAACCCTGATCAGCGTGTTGTGTTTTAGTGACAATATTCTGAGTCAGATGGACTTTTTCAGCAGTCCGCTAACCGGCCGGAGGGAAACGGGTGATCGTAACAGGAGCATACTCAAGACGCGGCCCCGATTCGGTGCAGTAGGCCAGTGTATGTTTCAACCAACCGGCATCATTGCGGTTTGGAAATTCCGTACGAAAGTGGGATCCCCGGCTTTCTTCCCTCGCGATCGCACCGATCACGATCGTCTCGGCCAGATCAATCAACGATCCGAGTTCCAGCGCATTCGTCAACTCGGTATTGAAAATCTTTCCCCGGTCCTCCAGATAAACGTTTTCATACCGCTGTCGTAAATCGCGGATCCGCCGGAGGGCCTGTTCCATTCTCTCCCGCTTACGAAAAATTCCGAGGTGGTCCGTCATCGCCGCGCCCAGCTCCTCCCGAAGCGGACCGATGCGCTCGCCGTTTTTATGCTTAAGCAATCGCTCGACCTTTTTCCGCTCCGCCTGAAGCGGCGCGGAGGATAGCGTGACCGATTTTACCGTACGAACATACTCCGAGGCGCGGATCCCGGCCCGACGGCCGAACACGATCGTCTCCAACAACGAATTCCCGCCCAGCCGGTTGGCCCCGTGCACGCTGACGCAGGCGCATTCCCCCGCGGCATAGAAACCGGCCAACTCTGTTTCGCACCAGGCATTCGTCCGGATCCCGCCCATCGAATAGTGGGCCCCCGGCCGCACGGGGATGGGGGATTCGATCGGATCCACACCCACAAAACTGATCGCCAGTTGCCGGATCTGCGGCAGGCGCTCCATGATTTTTTTCTTCCCGAGATGCCGGAGATCCAGCAGTACGCAGCCGTTCACCCCGCGGCCCTCCTCGATCTCCTGTTGTTCGCAACGGCTGATGAAATCCCGCGTGGCCAGCTCCATCTTCTGAGGATCATACCGGCTCATGAACCGGTCGCCCAAGGTGTTGAGAAGGTATCCCCCCTCCCCCCGGGCGCCTTCCGTAATCAGGATTCCGGTCTCCCGCAAGGTGGTCGGATGGAACTGGACGAATTCCATGTCCATCAGCGGCACCCCGGCGCGGTAGGCCATGCTCATGCCGTCTCCCGTGTTGATGACGGCATTGGTGCTGCTGGAATAGACCCGGCCGTAGCCGCCGGTGGCAAAGATCACGGTCTTGGCCTCGATCGCATGCAGCTCGCCGCGCAGTACATCCATCGCGATCACGCCCTTGCAAATCCTGTCTTCGACGATCAGCGACAGGACATACCATTCTTCATACACGAAGACGCCCTTCTTCAAGAGCTGCTCGTACATGGCATGCAACAGCGCATGGCCGGTGCGGTCAGCCGCGTAACAGGTCCGCGGATAGCCCGCGCCGCCGAACGGGCGCTGGGCGATCTCGCCCTGTTCGTTCCGGCTGAAGATCGCACCCAGCCGTTCCAGTTCCAGAATGTCGGCCGGCCCTTCCTGACACATCACTTCAATGGCATCCTGGTCACCAAGATAGCCGCTCCCCTTTGCGGTATCAAAGGCATGGGCCTCCCAGGAATCCTTGGGACTGATCGCCGCATTGATTCCGCCCTGGGCCGCGACAGAATGACTTCGAAGCGGATGGACTTTTGAGACAATCGCCACGTCCAGCCCCGGCGCCGCGGCCACGGCCGCACGCATCCCGGCCAGCCCGGCTCCCACGATCAGAATGTCATGGGTGCGCACTTCCATCATGCCGGCTTCCAGCGAAGATCGAGCTGCTTGACCGCCCGAACCTCATCCAAGCGGGTGACCGACCGTGTGTGCGGCGCCGTCTTCACCAGTTCCGGATCTTCCTCGATCTCCTTCGCAATCCGGAGCATCGCCTCACAAAAGTGATCCAGGTTTTCCTTCGGCTCGGTCTCGGTCGGCTCGATCATCAGCGCTTCTTCCACCACCATTGGGAAATTGACGGTCGGCGGATAGATTCCGTAGTCGATCAGTCGCTTGGCAATGTCCCAGGCATGGACCTCCTTGTCGCGGAACTTCTTGGCCGAAGCCACGAACTCATGCATGCAGAAGCGGTTGTACGGAACCGGATAGACCTTTTCCAGCCGCGTGCGGATGTAATTGGCATTCAAGATCGCGTTGGTGCTGACCTTTCGAAAACCGACCGCACCCATCCGACGGATATAGGTATACGCGCGAACCAGATTCCCAAAATTGCCGTAGAAGGAATGGACCTTTCCGATTGACCGCGGCCGACGGTTGTCCAGAACATAGCCTTTCTCCGTCTTCTCGACAACCGGTACGGGAAGAAACGGCGCCAGACGGGATTTCACGCCCAGCGCGCCGGCCCCGGGTCCGCCCCCGCCATGGGGCGTGGTGAAGGTTTTGTGAAGATTGGAGTGGACGACATCGAACCCCATATCGCCGGGCCGGCAGAGTCCGAGCAGCGCATTCAAATTGGCGCCGTCCAGATACAACAACGCCCCGACGCTGTGTACCAACTCGGCGATTTTGAGAATATCCCGTTCAAACAGTCCGAGCGTGTTGGGATTGGTCAGCATCAGCGCGGCCGTCTCCGTATCCACGAGGTGCTTGAGGTCTTCCAGATCCACCAGCCCATCGGCATTGGAATGGACCACCTGAACCTGATACCCCGCCAGGGCCGCGGTCGCCGGGTTCGTTCCATGGGCCGAATCCGGCACGATTACCTTCCGACGGAGATTGCCTTTCGATTGATGGTAGGCCCGGATCATCAGCATCCCGACCAGCTCGCCCTGGGCCCCGGCCGCGGGTTGCAGCGTCACGCGGTCCATCCCGGTGATCTCCCGCAACGCCACTTCCAATTGAAACAGCATTTGCAGCGCGCCCTGGGTTTGTTCAAACGGCTGGAGCGGATGCAGCGCGGCAAAACCGGCATACCGGGCCACGTCCTCATTCACCTTTGGATTGTATTTCATCGTGCAGGATCCGAGCGGATAGAAACCCTGGTCGATCCCGTAATTGTCCCGTGAAAGATTGGTGAAGTGGCGCACCACATCCACCTCGCTCAACTCTGGCAGGAGCGGCGGGTCCTTCCGAAGATAATCCGCCGGAATCAGCTCGGCGATCGGCACCTCCGGCACATCTAGGTCCGGAAGCGAATATCCTTTTCGGCCCGGTACGCTTTTCTCAAAAATCAACGACTCACTCATGTAGTTATCTCCTTCACCGCCGCGACCAGATGATCCATTTCCTCCTTCGTGCGTTTCTCGGTGACACAGACCAACCAGTGATTTTTCAATTTGCGATCCAACTCGCCCAGATCCAGTCCGCCGATGATCTTCCCTTTGTACAGCTTTTTATTGATCCGGGAAGGCGGGACCGGCGTTTTAGCGACGAACTCTCTAAAAAAGGGCCGGGCAAAGGCCATCTCAAACCCTTTGATCTCGCACAGACGGTGCTTCAGATAATGGGCCTTTTGAAGACAGAGCCGGCCAACCTCGCGCAGTCCTTGTCTCCCCATGATGGAGAGATAGATCGTCGCGGACAAGGCGGCCAGCGCCTCGTTGGTGCAGATATTGGATGTGGCCCGCTCACGCTTGATATGCTGCTCGCGGGTTTGCAGTGTCAGACAGTAGCCCCGCCGGCCCTTCGTGTCCACTGTCGCGCCCACGACCCGGCCCGGCATCTGGCGAACGTACTCCTTCTTCGTCGCAAAAAAACCGAGATTAGGCCCGCCGAAGTTGAGGCCGCAGCCCATGCCCTGGCCTTCTCCGATGACGATATCGGCGCCGGCCTCACCGGGCGATTTCAATAAACCCAGACTGATTGGATCGGCCGAAACGCCCAACAGCGCGCCGTGCCGGTGGACTTCCTGCGCCAGTCCTTCCACCGGCTCAAGGCAGCCCAGAAAATTGGGCGTCTGGACCAGGATGCAGGCGATATCCTCCCCAAGCCGCTTTCCAACGGTAACCAGGTCGGTCGCCCCGTTCTCCGATGGAAGCTCGATGATCGTCACGTTTGCGCCTGAAAGGTAGGTCTTCAGCACGGCCCGATACGATGGGTGGATTGTGGAAGAGACCAGGATGGTTTTTCGTTTGGTGATCTTCACCGCCATCATCGCGGCCTCGGCCAGGGCCGACCCGCCGTCGTAGAGCGAGGCGTTCGCCACGTCCATCCCGGTCAGCTCGGCGATCATCGTCTGAAATTCGTAGATCGTCTGGAGCAGCCCCTGGCTCATCTCGGCTTGATACGGCGTGTAAGCGGTGTAGAACTCCGAGCGGAAGGCCAGATGGCCGACGACCGACGGAACGTAATGATCATAAGCCCCGCCGCCCAGGAACGGGACGTGATGGAGAAGATCGGCATTCCTCTCGCTCAGCCGCAGCATCTCGGTCTTTAACTCCGGCTCGGACAACGGCGGGGGTAGCTGCAGACCGCGCGTGAGCCGGATCTCGGACGGGATGTCGCTCAAAAGATCCTCGATCGTTTCGACCCCGATCGCTTTGAGCATCTGGTGCTGTTCTTCTTTTGTATTCGGAATGTATTCCATGACGCTCCTATTTTCTTTTTTTATAAAACGGCCTCTCCGAGATGACGGCCGGCACGGCGTTGCCGCGTATATCGATCTGGACTTCGCCGCCCGCTTTGGCGAAGGCCGTCCGGATATAGCCCATACCGATTCCCTTATTCAAGGAGGGAGAATGGTTCCCGCTCGACACGAGACCGATCTCTTGCTCGCCTGAAAGGATTTTGTGACCGTGCCTCGGCACACCGCGTTGCGACAGCTCGAAACCGATTAATTTTCGGGCGATCCCGTTCTCTTTCTGGCGGACCATCACCCCACGGCCGATGAAATCGGTTTTTTCCAAATCGACCGCGAACTCAAGAGAGGCCTCGATCGGCGTGGTCGTCTCGTCCATGTCGTTTCCGTACAACGGGTAGCCCATCTCAAGCCGCAGCGTATCGCGGCAGCCCAGGCCGCACGGCTTCAGACCGTATGCCGACCCTTTATGGACCAATGTCTCCCACACCTCGCGCGCCCGACCGGCCGGAAGGTACAGCTCGTATCCGAGCTCGCCGGTATAGCCGCTGCGTGACAGCAGCATCGGGACACCGGCCACCTTCGCTTCGACGCAGTGCCGCAGCTTGAGCAGGTCCAGAGCGGCTTCCGTAAGCGGTCTCATCAAATCCCGCGACCGGGGTCCCTGCACTGCGATCTGGGCCGACGCGGCACTCCGGTTTGTGACTTCGACGTCCGAAAAACCGGCGGCCTGCTTGGCGAGCCACTGGAATATCTTTTCGGCATTCGATGCATTGGCGCAGACAAAGTAGCGCTGTTCGCCGAAGCGGTAGATCATGATGTCGTCCAATATGCCGCCCTGCTCGTTGCAGGCCAGCGCATACTGCATCCCGCCCACGGCAAGTTTCCTGACCGGACTGGTCGCCACGCGATCCAGCAGTGCCGCGGCGGCGGGGCCGATCACGTCGATCCGGCCCATGTGGCTCACGTCGAAAAGTCCGACGGCCGACCGCGTCGCGCGGTGTTCCTCCAGCACGCCGGTATACGACAGCGGCATCTCCCAGCCAGCGAACGGCACGATCTTCGCCCCGAGCTTTTTGTGTTCTTCGTATAACGGTGTGCGTTTCATCCTTCCCCCAGATACGCCTCGCGCACGCGCGGGTTTGAAAGCAACGCGCGGGCCTCGTCGGCCATCACGATCCGGCCGGTCTCCATCACGTAGCCCCGATGCGCCAGCGTCAAGGCCGCGCGGGCGTTTTGTTCCACAAGAAGGATCGTCTTTCCAAACCGATTGATCGTCCGGATGATCTCGAAGATTCGGCTCACCACGATCGGGGCCAGCCCCAGCGAAGGCTCGTCCAATAAAAGCAACCGGGGCCGGGCCATCATCGCGCGGCCGATCGCCAGCATCTGCTGCTCGCCGCCGGAAAGCGTACCGCCGAGCTGGCTGCTCCGCTCCTTGAGAATCGGAAACTGCTCGAAGACCGCGGCCCGATCGGCTTCAATGACACGGCGGTCCCGACGAAGAAAAGCGCCCATCTCAAGATTTTCCAGGACCGTGAGCCGGGGAAAGATCCTCCGTCCCTCCGGAACCTGGGAGATTCCCCGGCCGACGATTTCATGCGCCGGCAGTCCGGTGATATTTTCACCCAGAAAATCAATCCGGCCACGACGAGGCGCGAGCACACCCGAAATCGTCATCAACGCGGTGGACTTGCCGGCCCCGTTGGCGCCGATCAAAGCCACGATCTCGCCTTCCTTCACCTCCAGTGAAATCCCTTTGAGGGCTTCAATGGGGCCATAACAGGTCTGGACGCCCTCCAGTTTCAGCAGGGCGGGGCTCACGTCGTCCCCAGATAGGCCTCGATCACTTTCGGATTCCGCTGAATCTCGGCGGGAGAGCCTTCCGCGATCTTCTCTCCGTGATCCAGCACAACGATGCGGTCCGAAATCCCCATCACCACCTTCATGTCATGCTCGATCAGGAGTATCGTCACGCCCTGCTCGCGAATCCGCCGGACTAATCGTGTCAGGTCATCCGTTTCGCGGGGGTTCATCCCGGCCGCGGGCTCGTCCAGAAGAAGCAGGACCGGATCCGAAGCCATCGCCCGCGCGATCTCCAGCCGCCGCTGGTCGCCGTACGACAGATTCCGCGCCCAAACAGCCGCGTGGTCCGCCAAGCCCACGAATTCTAACAGTCTCAAGGCCTTTGATGCAAGCGCTCTTTCCTCGTCGAGGACCCGCCGGTTTCGGATCAACGCGCCGATCACGCCGGCGCGGCTTTTGGTATGGGCGCCCACCATTACATTTTCGAGCGCCGTCATCTCGCCGAACAGACGGATGCTCTGAAACGTACGGGCCATGCCCTGTCGCGTGATCTCATGCGGAGCCCGTTCGGCCATCGGCCGGCCCCGAAACCGAACCGTCCCGCCGCTGGGCGCGTAGACCCCCGTGACGCAGTTGAAGAAGGTCGTCTTGCCGGCCCCGTTCGGACCGATCAGACCGACGATCCGGCCCTCCTCCACTGCGATCTCCACGCAGTCCAGCGCCGTCAATCCCCCGAAGACCTTGCTTAGATTTTCGGTCTCAAGCAGCGGCATGGCCGATTCCCAATTCGCATCCCGGTTGCAGTTTTGGTTCAACTGCGATATCTTGATGGACAACCATGACCCTCTCGTCGCACCGAAAAACGTTTTTTATTTTACTGACCGCTTCGCTTTTGCTGTCCGGCTGCATGGGTCGGATGATCACCCGACCCACCGTGGCGATCGAGGAGATCCGTCTGACCGGGCTGAGCCTGACCGGCGCCACGCTGACCTTTCTGGTCGAACTGGAAAACCCGAACGGGTTCGGCGTCACGGTCACGGCTTTTACCTACGCGGTTTATCTGAACGACCGCCCGGTTGCGAACGGCGAAACGGCCGAGCCGATCCCGATCAAGCGCCGGAGCATCACCCCGGTCTCCCTGCCGCTCAAGACCACCTTTCAAGACCTGGAAAAAGGTCTCAAGCCGCTGATCGGATCGGACACGGTGGATTACCGTATCGAGGGATCACTGGCTGTGCGGTCTTTCTTCGGCCGGCTCGAATTTCCCTACAACCGCACCGGAACGATCGACCTCAAACATCAGCGCCCCCGTTCACCGAAGACCGACCCTGTGTCTTGAGATCCTCGCCCGGCGGCCGGAGTTCAATTCTCCATCGGGGATTGCCGATCAATCCCTGCGGACGAAAGACCATCATCAGGACCAGCGCCGCGCCGAAAACCAGCATACGGTAGCCCGCAAATTCGCGAAGCACCTCCGGCAGGATCACGACGATCAAGGCTCCCAGGACGACGCCGGGGATGCTTCCCATCCCGCCCAGGACGACCATCGATAATACGATCACCGATTCGAAAAAAGTGAAACTCTCCGGCGACACAAAGGCAAACTTGCCGGCAAAAAAAACACCGGCGATTCCGGCCCAGAACGCCCCCAGCGCAAACGCGAGGATCTTCAACCGCGTCGTATCCACGCCCATCGCCTGGGCGGCGACCTCGTCCTCCCGTATCGCGATCCAGGCCCGTCCGATACGCGACCGGCTCAACCGGTTCACGGCCAGGATCGTGAGCGATACAATGGCGAGGATCAGGTAATAGAAATGGATCGGTTGGCTGAAGACAAACGGCCCGATGGCCGGGCGGCCGATGTTGAGAATCCCGTTGGGGCCGTTCGTCACGCGGTCCCAGTTGTTTAAAACAAGATGGACGATCTGGATGAAGCCCAGCGTCACGATCGCGAGATAATCCCCGCGCAGCCGCAGCGTGATCACGCCCAGAACGACGCCGAACGCGGCCGCGGCCAGGCCGCCGAGTGGAAGCGCCGCCCAGAACGAGATCCCGAGTCGGGTCGAGAGCAGCGCATAGCTGTAGGCGCCGATCGCATAAAAAGAGATATATCCCAGGTCCAAAAGCCCGGCCATGCCGACGACGATGTTCAATCCCAAGGCGAGAACGATATAAATCCCGGCCAGCGTCAGAACATCGATCATGTAGTTGTTCATTCCAAGCGGGCCGATGATCAGTAGCCCCGTCACAATACCGAACAGGAAAACCGGATGCCGCGCGGCCGGCCTCCGGGCGACGAGCGTTCGAATAAACCTTTCCGTCTCATCCAGCAGCATCCTGATCCGGGGTGAACGCCGGGCCGATCTTGAGATGCGGATCGCGGCCGACCAGAGGAGACCGCCGAACAGGATCGCGGCCGCGATCAGCGCGGCCTGACGGAATCCCACAAACGGCAGGACCAACAGCCCGATCCAGACCGACAGGCCGGTCAGCGGCAGGAATTTCAGGTTCAAATCCATTTCTCAGACCTTCTCCGAAATCTTTTCGCCCAGCAACCCGCTCGGACGAAGGATGAGCACCACGATCAGGATCAAAAAAGCGAAGACGTCTTTATACTCGCTTGAAATATAACTGGCACCGAGACTCTCGACAAGACCCAGAATAAATCCGCCCAGCATCGCGCCCGGGATGTTTCCGATCCCGCCCAGTACGGCCGCGGTGAAGGCCTTGATCCCGGCGACGTACCCGATGAAAAAATTCACCAGGCCGTAATAGATCGCCACCATCACGCCGGCCGCAGCGGCCAGAACCGAACCGATCACGAACGTGATCGCGATCACCCGATTGATGTCGACCCCGACCAGACCGGCCATCCGCTTATCCTGGGCCGTGGCCCGCATCGCCTTGCCCAGCCGGGTCTTCTTCACAAAAAGATGCAGCCCGGTCATTAACAGGATCGAGGTCAGGATGATAAAGATCTGAAGGGGACTGACGGGGACGCCTAAAAGAATTATCGGCTCGGAGGTTAGAACGTGGGGAAAGACCTTGTCGGTCGATCCCTGGGCGAGCATGACATAGTTCTGCAGAAAGATCGACATCCCGATGGCCGAGATCAACGGTGAAAGTCGATTCGCGTGCCGCAGCGGGCGGTAGGCCACCCGCTCGAGCGTCAGGCCATAGCCCGCGCAATAGACGGCCGATCCGATGAAAACAAGAAAGAGGGACAGCGCGAGATGATTTTGAGTCAATCCGACCGTCGTAAAAAAAGTCAGAAGAAGAATGCCCAGATAGGCCCCGATCATATAGATCTCGCCATGGGCGAAATTGATCAGTTCCAGGATCCCATAGACCATCGTGTAGCCGAGCGCGATCAGGGCATACACCGCGCCCAGGGCCAGGCCGTTGACGATTTGTTGGAGGAGCATACGCGTCAGGGATCGAATCCGGGTTATTCGAAAATGGAAGGTATTTCTAACACGACGGAGAAAAGATGTCAATAAAGGCGAAAACGCACATTGAAGAACCCTTTTTTATCAGAGCCATAAAATTTTCACCTCCTTTTCGATTTCTTTGAATTCTTTGTCACCGGTCACCAACTCGGCCTTTTTAACCTTGGCCAGCGCGGCGGCAAAACAGTCGGCGTAGGACATCCGTTTGGTGGCCTTGAAGCGTGCGGCTTCACAGGTGAGGTCTAAATCTACTTCAACAATGTGGATCGGAAAGGACCGGATGAGTCGTTCTATCTCTTGGGCCTTGGCTTCTCCCAAGCGTCTCATAATTTGATAATAAACCTCTCCCCAATTGACGACGCACATCAAAAGCGGTTTGGAGGAATGCGAGGCCTGCTCAAAAAGGTCGATTACTTTGTTATGCCCTGCTTCCTGCTCGAGATAACACATCAGGGCCCAACTATCGAGAACCTTTGTGCCGGCCAATTTCTTCCTTCTCGCGTTTGAGATCGTCCCGTCTTTCTTCCTCCAAAGCCTTTAGAAGCCCCGTTCCTTTCAGGGCACCGCTCATCTTTTGAAAATATTCCCGGTTCAACGGACGGAGGATTAACTCGCCGTCTCGCTCTTCAATATAGAGCTTCGTCCCTTTCTTGATTCCGAGACGATGCCGAAGCTTCGCCGGAATGACGACCTGTCCTTTAATCGTTACGGCTGTTTCCATCGCACCCCTCCAATGTAGCCCGTTATGTTAATATGTATATCATAAACAAAAATGTAAGTCACTAATTATTTTGTATTACATTGTTGGCTTGGTTGTGCGTAGGCGTTTACGGACGTTTTGACATGAAATATAATAGGATCAGATCAATTTAACCGCGGGTCGGGGGGCATGTCGGCGTAGGCCGTCCATTCCTCGTCCAGGGTTTGAATCATTTTGGACCAGATGCGGAGGGGATCGGTCTGGAAGATGACGTTCGAATCGCCGGGCATCAATTTCCAACCCCCGGCGCTGATCTCCATCTCAAGCTGGCCGGGCGCCCAGCCGGCGTAGCCTTGATAAAAACGGATGCGCTGTTCCGGTCCGAGAAAGCGGTCAAGCGTTTCCAGCAGGCGCAAATCGCCCGTGAGGTGGCTGTCCTCCAGTACCGGATGAGTGGTCGGCGCCGGCTCTCCCTGATAGAGAATCATCAGCGCATGGGTCTGGACCGGACCGCCCACATAGACCGGATCCACCCATCCGTACAGCTTCCCGGCCTCCGGATAGATATTGGAAAGCGGCACCGTGGTGGGACGATTCAACACAAGCCCCATCGCCCCATCGGCCCCATGCTCGCAGAGCAAGACGACCGACTGCCGGAAGTTCGGGTCCAGCAACGCGGGCATCGCGACCAATAACATTCCCTTCCGAAGAATGGTCTCACCTCCCCGAAGGTCTCCAAAACTCTTCAAACGTTCCGTTTTTCGTGATCCAGACGACGTATTGAGTGGTGAGCAGATCGCCCTTCGAATCGAACTGGATCCGGCCGGTGATCCCGTCATGGCTCATCGTATGGAGCGCCTGGCTCGCGCCGAATCCGTCCGTCGTCCCGGCCGATTGGAACGCCCGCAACAAGACCTGTGCGGCGTCATAGGCATAGAAGGAATACGGCCCGGGCTCGCCATACCGGGTTCGATAGGTCTTAAGCACCTCCTGCGCGGCCGGCAGCTTGGTGGTGTCCGGACTGAAGGTCAGATAGGTTCCGTCGGCCGCCTCGCCCGCGATCTGGACGAAAACCGGATCAATCACGCCGTCGCCGCTCACCATCGGGGCCTTCAGCCCGACCTCTTTGGCCTGCTTGGCCAGCAGTCCTCCCTCGGGATAGATTCCGCCGAAGAAATAGACGTCCGGTTTCTTCGACGCCACGGTCGTCAGCACGCCGCGAAAGTCCTTGTCCCCTTGAGTGATCCCGCTGTAGTACACCACCTCGACCCGGTCGCCGCCGATCGCGGCCAGGGATTTTTTGAATTCATCCGCCAGGCCCTGTCCATAAGTCGTCTTGTCGTGCAGCACCGCGACGCGTCTGACCTTCAACCGGGTCACGGCGAACTCGGCCGCCACCCGGCCCTGTTGATCGTCGCGTCCGCAGACGCGGAAGACGTTCGCATACCCCCGATCGGTCACCTGCGGGTTGGTCGAAGCCGGCGTGATCATCGGGATGTTGGCCCGGTGATAAACCTCGGAGGCCGGAATGGACGCGCTGGAGTTCCAGTGACCCACCACCCCCACCACGCCGGAATTGGCGAATTTGTTGGCGATCGAGACGGCCTGTTTTGGATCATGTTGATCATCGCCGACCAGAAGTTCAAGCTTCTTCCCAAGCAGGCCGCCCTTCTCATTCCATTCGGCCACCGCCAGTTCGACGCCGTTTTTGAGATCGGTGCCCTGTTTGCTTTGATCCCCCGTCATCGGACCGGCCACGGCGACCCGAATCGTGTCGGCCGGCTGAGAACAGCCTGCCGCACCGATCAAGGCAAAAACCAGAACGGCAACAGGCGCTGGATAAATCCAACCGCAAAAGCCACGCCTGAATATCTCGATCATTGTTCTCTCCCATGACCACTGACTTTAGCAATAACAATTCTAGATGTGGCGCGCCCGGCAGGATTTGAACCTGCGACCCTCTGCTTAGAAGGCAGATGATCTATCCCCTGAGCTACGGGCGCAAAAGTAAGCCATTTACAATTTACCATTCACGATTCACCAAAATTTCCCGCAAAGAAGTAAATGATAAACAGGAAAAATTTCCCTTGCGGGAAATTTTAATGGTCGGGGTGCCCGGATTTGAACCGAGGACCCCCTGCGCCCAAGGCAGGTGCGCTACCAGGCTGCGCTACACCCCGACGGATTTCTGCAAGTACGCTTTTATTTTTTCAACGGCGTGAGCCCGATGGCTGATGCGATTCTTCTCTGCGTTCGTAAGCTCCGCATAGGTCCTGCCCGATTCCGGAAGGTAGAACAGTGCGTCGTACCCGAATCCGCCGGCGCCCTGCTCCTTGTCGGCAATCCGTCCCCGGAGCAGTCCTTCGACGACGTGCGATTCGCCCGAGGGGCTGACCAGAGCCAGAACGGTTCGAAATACAGCGGTCCGCTTTTCGGTCGGAACCGATTCCATCAGCCGAAGCAGTTTGCGTTTGTTGTCGTCAAACGTAACGTTTCCCCCGGCGAATCGCGCGGAATAAAGTCCCGGCTGGCCGTCAAGCACATCCACTTCCAGTCCGGTATCGTCTCCGAGAGCCCATTTTCCCGTGAATCGGGCGATGATGAGCGCCTTGTGCACGGCGTTCTCGGCATAGGTCGCTCCTTCCTCCTTCAACTCCGGGGCATCAGGGTAATCCGAGAGCGGGATCAATCGAACCGGCAGCCTGTTCAGTATCGCCGAGATTTCATCAAATTTGTGCCGGTTGTTTGTCGCCACCACGATCTCGTTCATGACGCGTCCAACCGAAGTCCCGTCAGAAGTTTCTTCTGACGGTTGACGAGTTGACCGATGCCTTTCTTGGCCAACGCCATCAATCCGTCCAGTTCGGCGCGGCTGAAGGGATGCTGTTCGGCCGTTCCCTGAACCTCGACGAACTTTTCGCTCCCGGTCATGACGACATTCATATCCACCTCGGCGTTGGAGTCCTCGGCATAGCACAGATCCAGCATGGCCTGCCCGCCCACTCGGCCCACGCTGACGGCCGCCAGATAATCCTTGAGCGGAATGCGGTCGATCCGTCCCTCTTTTTGGGCCTGCGTCAGGGCATCCGCCAGCGCGAGGAAGGCGCCGGTGATCGAGGCCGTCCGGGTTCCGCCGTCGGCCTGGATCACATCGCAATCGATCCAAAGCGTGCGCTCGCCCAGCGCCTCCAGGTCCATCACGGCCCGGAGCGATCGTCCGATGAGCCGCTGAATTTCATGGGTCCGGCCGCCGATGCGGCCGCGAACCGACTCCCGCGGAATTCGCTGGTGAGAGGAACGGGGCAGCATACCGTACTCGGCCGAAAGCCAGCCTTTCTTTTTCCCTCGGAGAAACGGCGGCACGGACTCGTCAAGGGTGACGGTGCAGATCACCTTCGTCTCCCCCATTTCGATCAGGACCGATCCTTCGACATTTTTCAGATAAGACCGGGTGATCTTGACCGGCCGTAACTGGTCGTTCCGGCGCCCGTCCGGCCGACGGACTGATTGCAACATAAGGGGAATCCTTTCGGTGTACATGTCTGCTGCGGTTCGCAGCATGCAGGAAAAACGGGCTGATTATAGCCCAAACCGTCGGGCAATAGCAATCGGCCCGGACGTGAGGAAAAGGTTTCGGATTGAGGGGATCAGGCCTGCTGAATGAGGGTTAGTTTCAATTGGGCCTTCACGTCGTGATAAACCTGGATGGGAATCGTAAAGCTGCCGATCTCTTTCAACGGGTCCTCAAGCAGGATTTTTCGCTTGTCGATCTCAATGCCTTCCTTGGATAAAGCCTCCGCAATGTCTTTGTTGGTCACGGAGCCGAACAGCTTTCCTTCTTCTCCGACCTGCACCAGGATCGTGATCGGCGTGGCATTGATTTTCTCGGCCTGGACTTCATGCTCCTTTTTGACCTTCCGGGCCTGGTCGGAGATCAGCCGCTTTTCATGCTCCAACACCTTGACACTTTTCGTCGTAGCCTCGACCGCCTTCTTCTTGGGAATGAGAAAGTTCCGGGCGTAACCGTCCGAGACGTTTACCAGATCCCCCATCCGGCCCAATGTTTCGACGTCTTCACGCAAAATCACTTTCATGATCGACTCCTTCTGCCGTGTCTATTAGGTTAACAAGGAGGCACAGTATAGTCAAAACGGACCGGGGCTGTCAACACGTTCGCTCTGAAAATCGCACCTATCTGCCTATTTGGGTTTCAGGTCCCAATCGTAGTACCAGGCGAGATAATATTGAACTTTATCGGACCGCTCGCCCACCGCCGGAAACCGCTCCCAGACATAGTCCATCCCTAACCGGAACGGCGATCGCTTGAATTCCAGCCCCACCGCCTCGCTGTAGGCATTGTAAAATTCCTTGTTCTCGCTCCGGAACCGGTACCGAAACTCGG
>JACQFA010000008.1 GCA_016200255.1 Nitrospirota bacterium
AAGGCCGTCCCGATGATGTTGTCCTCATCCTGGAAGAAGAGCGAGGCATCCCGGAAGTCCGACCGACGCGCATTCTCCGGCAACGAACGATCCACGATCACGTCCGCCTGCCAAGCGTTCTTCATCGTCACATCCTCGCCCGTCTTCGGATCCCGGTACTTCGACCCCTTCGGACCGACGATGATCCCTCCGAACAGACCGTCCCGAACGTTGTTGATGAAATTCCCCCAGTCCCACACGATCGCCGCCGTCTCCCCATACTGCGGAGGGGCGTAATAGGTGTAGGTCCGGCTCTGCCCCGGGCCTACGGTCTGATCCCCCGGATTGTTGCCCACATTCATCCCCTGCGAATCCTTGGGATCAAACGCCAGCATATCCGCGCTGAACGAAGCCCGGCTCGCCTTCATCTCGTTCTTCAGGTTGACCTTGATGCAATCCCCCACATTCACATGCAACGTCAGCGGCATCGGCGCAAACCCGTCCGTCGCCACCTTCGATTTCTCCCCTTCCAGCATGTAGATCTTGCCCATCGGGTTGGCCACCTGCAGCGTCCGATCAAAGTCGACTTCAATTACATCCGGCGCCTTGGCGTTATATTTCAAGGCCCGATCGGCCGCAATGACGTTGAAGCTCTTCACCGGCGCATCCGCCGGGCAGACCGACTTCGCCGAGGCCGGAATCTCATCCCGCCCCGGAAGCTTCTTCAGGTCGGGAACTTCCTTATCCAACACCCGGAAGATCCCCCAGCTCCCCTCCGAGAAGTGGGAGGGACGGCCGTCAAAGTGAAGATAATCCCCGGCCATCTGCTGAGGCCCTCCGGCCTTGCTCACCAGGTCGTATCGCTCCGCGATCCCGACATGGTACGCATTCCTGAAATCGGAATGCTCGGCATACCGCTCCGTCCTAAAGGCATGACCCGAAAGGTGCCAGGTATGGCTCTCGTTCATCATCACATGCAACAGACGAAAGACCACCGTGTCGCCCAGGTAGGCCCGCAGTAGCGGTGTTCCCGGATCCTGCCCATGGACCTTGGTCGAAAAAACCAGGGACGGATCCGGATTGAACTTGAGTCGTTTTGCGATCGACTCCGCGCGGAAGAAGAATCCTCCACCGGTCGTGTGAGTCCCGCCGTTGAGCATCGGAACCGAGACCAGGTCCAGATCATAGGGCATCTGGAAGAACAGCGCCTGACCGGCGTCGATGGCCGCCTTGACCGTCTGACCCGGAGGATTTCCGGCCGTGACGACCTGCGCGGTATACGGCACCGTGTCATTAAGATATTGAACCATCTCGCGGAAACTGCCGTTCACGCCGTAGCCGACCGGTTCCGAGGTATGGATATCGGCGATCGGGCCGCTCCGGATTTCCTTACCGGTCTTCGGATCATGATAGGTCGAACCATACGGCTCGACGATGTTGCCGCCCACCGCGCCATGCGGCCAGGTGGTGCCGCCGAGCGCATGGTCGTGCCAGAAGACGGTCCCCAGATCGACGTCCACCCAGTAGCGGTACCGGACGAACTCGACCGAGGCGATCTCGCCTTTCTTATGCGCATGCTTCAAGGGCTCGCCGAAAATCAGCGTATCGCCTTTTATATCCTTGATCCAGCGAACCTCGGAGGTCTTCACCTCGTGCATCCCGATCATGATGTCGGTGCCGACATGGTACTTCGTCGCGCCTTCCGCCATCTGGATCTTGATCGAGGCCGCGCCGGCCTTGACATCCTCCGTCAGATGGGAGTTCATCGGCACCGGAAGCCCCGCGTGCTTGTCCTTTTTGAACTGCGTGAACGGCCGCACCGACATTTCATAGGCAAAACTGGTGATCACGCCGTCGGAGGCGTTGTTGTCGAACTGCATGAAGTGCGGGTGGATATTGATCTTCGACATCTGGAAGTTCGTGGTGTCTTGGCCCGAACCGCGGCCTCCTCCTCATGCAGAACGTAGATTGTCCCGTGCTGATCCACCACGGCCTTCTCTTTCCCGACCGCGTTATTCATCGTGATCGGCGTTTCAATGAAGTGGATCGTGTACTGCTTGCGACCCGCGTTGGCCGGACAGAGACTCCATTTTCCCTGCTCGCCCGGCCGTGCCGGCTGGTTCGTTTCACCGCCTGCCACACCGAGACCGCCCGGTTCATCTCCAATGGCCCCCGTGTTCTTATCCATATGGATCGGCTCTAACCACGGCGCCGGCCCATGATGCCGCGCAAACGGAATCCGTTTTCCAAAGTGCGGCTTGAAGAACGGATTGGCCAGCTTTCCGGTCTTTGCATCGAACAGGATCGGAGGCCGTTTTCCCGGCATCGGCGATTTATATTTCGGGTTGTCGAATGCCTGAGTCGCTTCCGGCTCACCCATCGCCTTGTTCCCTTCCCAAGCCCAGTCCCAGACCGTCGAATCATACGCCTCGATCTGGCCCTTCTCATCCGCGGTGCCGCCCGGCTGACCGGACGGAGGAAGCATCATCTTGACCCAGTCCTTGATCGAAACATCCGGAATCGGCTTCGAGAAATCCGTCTTGTCCGCGGTGATGTTCCATTTCTTGTCGTACCAGTCCATCGTCTTTCCGACCAACTGGTCCGAGGTCACGGCCGCCTTCATCCGGCCCTTCCGGTCCGGAAGTTCCTGCAACGACGGCATGGTATCGGTGCTGCCGAAGGGATAGTTTCCGGTCTGTAGCGTGTTATAACCGCGCCCGTAAGACCACATTCCGGCGACATAGTGATGCGCCACGTGGCAGTGGAAAAGATATTCGGACGCGACCTGCTGGCAGAGGCCCCAGCCGCATTCGGTCTGAAGATCCAGAACTTCCGACGGACCGATCACTTCGACATCCACCCGGTCGGAGGTCGTACGGACCTCCGGGTACTTCACCGGGCCGTTGCTGGCCGCGGTCATAATGAAGTCCGCCTTGCCGTCGGCCTTCGGCTGACGGAGCCAGCGGATCGACCCGCCATGAGGATGATGGGAATGGAACACCTCCCCGCCGCCATGAATCAGCCGCCATTTGGCCGGATCGCCCAGATAGCCCCTCGGAATCGGGGTCGGGACATCGCCGAAGGTGTAGGAGCTGTAGGCCATCGATTCGTCTTCAAAATGGAAATATTTCTCTTGTAGCGCGAGGTTATTGATCCCGAACGGCTCGCTGCGATAGTTGAGCGCCCGTGCGGAAGGCCGGTAGGCGTCGGTGTTCGGATCGCGCTGCGGGATCATATCGCCCTGGCGGTTCAGCGGGCGGAAGGATTCATCCCCGATCTCATGATAGAAGATGACATACTCCCGGAAGTCGGGGAGGACCTTCGGGTGATCCGTGATCATCATCTGCCAGCCGCTCTTCGCCTCTTTCCCGCTGATCGGATCGAGATAACGCGACCCCATTGGTTCGACGATGAAGGCTCCGATCATTCCCAGACTCGCCTGCTCCCGGCCGACATGGCTGTGAAGCATGTGGGAGCCTTCCTGCTCGTCGGGCCGGATGTACCATTCGAAGGTCTGGCTTTTCCCGGGCTTCACGGTCGAATCCGAATTCGCCGCGGTAGCCGCAAGACCGGTCGACTTGATGATCATGCTGGATCCATGGATATGAAGGCCGACATCTTCGTCCTTCAGTTTGTTCTGAAGGGTGATCACCACACAATCCCCCTGGTTTCCGCGGAGGACGATCGGCTGGATCATGTCGGTCTGAAGACCGGTGGTAACGGCCCCCTGATTATATCCCGACGCTTTACGGGCCTCCCGGTTGGCTTTCTCTTCATCCCGGACCTTCTGGAGGTTTTCGGTCAGGACATACATGTAGCCGGGATGGTAATCCAGCCACTGATTCAACGTGATTTCCACATTGACCGCCGAGACATCGTACTGTTTCACCGGGGCGCCGCTTGGACAATGACCGCCAGCCGTCACCGACTCGCCCGCGGGCGCGGGACCGAGAAAGTAACTCTTGTCCATCTGCTGCATCATGCTCATGCTGCTGAAGGGCCCCTGACCACCGGTGTGGGCCGCGTGCTCGTTGCCCCCCTTGGCGATCTCGTCCATCAGTTTCTGCATCGCCGCGTTCACCTGGTCCTCATGGCCGGCGCGGCCTTCTTCCACATCTTCCCGTGCAATCTGTTCCTTGAATTTTTCCTTCCATTCCGGCGGCGTCTGCGAATCGGCAGAAGCCACCTGCAGATGCGGATGATCCTCCCCCGCCGTTGCCGTCGGAAGCAAAAGACCGCCCCCGGCAAGCGATGTCAGAAAGGATACGGCGATGAGCGATGCCGCTTTCCTAAACCATTCGAAGTACGATCTCTTCATGACTGACCTCCTCCTTATATTCCCGTGATAGGGTTGGTTCACTTCCTCTTATTCTTTTTCAATTACTTCAGCACGGCGGACATCAGATCTTCCACCGTGGCATTTTTGATTCTCGTCTTGTCGTAAATCGTGAGTTGATTCGCTTCCAGGGTGCAATGGACAACCCGCGCGTGGTACCGCGAAACCAGTTCCTGCAAGAGCGCCTGCTCCTCCGCGCCGGACGTTTCTCTGAAATCGACCACCACGTCCGGCTTGAACGTTTCGCATTTGTCGATCGCCGCCTTCACGTCCGCCACCTTTTCAATCACCAGATGCTCCTTCTGATCGTCCAACAGGCTGACGATCCCGGTCCCGAACAACGATTGAGTCGTAATTAATAAGAGCCGCCGCTTTTCCACAACATCCCCTCATGGAGCCTGTCAGCCTGCAACTTACTCTGAATCAAAAGCGCTGTCTATTCCGCGGATGGTCTATTTTGAATGGAAAAAGGAGGTATTCGGATATAGCTCTTTTGGACTATACGGAAACCGGAAAACCGGGATTCATTAATTTTTATGGAGGGGCTTTTGATTCACGAGGCCTTGTTCGTGGGCGTAGATGGCGGCCTGTATGCGGTTGTTCATATGGAGCTTTTTGAGGATATTCTTGAGATGGATCTTGACCGTGTGCTCGGAAATGCAAAGCGTGCCGGCGATCTCCTTATTGCTGCCGCCCTTGGCCAGGTGTTGGAGAATTTCATGTTCGCGTTTTGTCAGGAGGTTCAACTTGGATTCCGCAGGCGCATCCATTTTGTGGGCGACGCTGCTGAATTCGTTAAGCAGCTTTGAGGCCATCGCGTGGGGAATCACGGCCTCGCCCTCGGCCAGAAGATGGATGGCCTTGATCAGTTGGTCGGGTTCCACATTTTTAAGCAGATAGCCACGAGCCCCGGCCTTGATGGCCGAGAACAGATCCTCGTCCTCCTCCGAGACGGTCAGCATAATAATGCGGGCATCGGGAAAAATTTCCCGGATGGCCCGGGTGGCTTGGATTCCGTTCAGGCGGGGCATATTGACGTCCATCAGGATGACGTCGGGCTTGAGGGTTTGGGCTAGCCGAAGGCCCTCTTCGCCGTCTTTGGCCTCCCCCACCACCTCGATGCCTTTCTGCTGCTTCAGAAGACTGGCGAGACCTTTCCGAAACAGCGTATGGTCATCCACGATGAGAACTTTGATCGGAGCCATCGATTATTCCTCGGCCGCGTCGAGCGGAACGGCGACGCGTACCGTCATCCCGTCGCCCAGCCGGGACTCCAGGTCGAGTTTTCCTTTCAGGCCGGCGATCCGCTCCCGCATGATCTCCAGTCCCATGCGCGGCTGCTTCTGTTTCTGAAGCGTCTGCGGATCAAAGCCGCGGCCGTCATCCTGGACAGAAACCTCAAGAACACCCCGGGTGACGGATAGGGAGATCTTGACCTGCCTCGCCGAGGCATGCTTTCGCACGTTGGAGAGAGCCTCTTGAATGATCCGGAATAACTGGACCTGAACCCTGGATGTCAGCACCAGACCGTCGGAGGAGTTGTGAAGGTGAGCCTGAATTCCGGTCCGTTGGCTGAAATCCTTCGCATAGTCGGACAAGACAGCAAGGAAGTCCTTATCTTCCTTGAATTTCGTCCTGAAATCCACGAGAAGTTCCCGTACATCTTCATACGTATCGTTGATCACCTGACGGATCTGGCCTAATTCCGAAAGGGCCTGCGACGGAGCGTTCTTTTTCAACAGGTCTTCCAGCTTTTTGGTTTCCAGATTCAGATACGCCAGGTTCTGCGCGATGCCGTCATGGATCTCCCGTGCGATCAGGTTCCGCTCTTCCATAACAGCCAGTTCGCGGGCCCCCGCATAGAGCTGGGCGTTTTCAATCGCCACGCCGATCTGCCGTCCCACGAGAACAAGAAACTCCTGGTCCATGGTCTTAAACGCATGGGGACGTTTCGCATAAATCGTCATGATCCCCAGCACGCGGTCCCTCGATTTCAGCGGAATGCTGACGACCGACCCGAACGGTTCGTCCCGGCAGGCGGATCGGGTCAGGCGAATTTCGGCCGACAGGTCGGGCGATGAGATCAGTTCCCCGCTCTGGGCCACCCGGCCGCAGAGGCAGTCGCCGACCGGAATGCAGTTCTCCGCATAGACAAAACCCTGGGAGATCCCGCGGCTCGAGATCAGCTTCAACTGATGGGTCTTCGATTCAAGGATATGGACCGAGCCGATATCCGCTCCGGTCAGTTCCAAAAGTTGGTCCAGCGTTCCGCCGAGCGCCTTGTCTAGACGGCCCGTCTGGCTGATGACGGCCGACAGCTGGCTGAGCGTCGAAAATTGTGCGTTTCTCCGATGGAGAATCTCGGCCGGATCGGTCCGAGGGGTAGATTTCAAGGGCTTCACGATACGTCCCTTTCCCATTGATGATTTCCCATTGTACCGGGATTTTCGAAAAGAATCAAAAACCCATTGTGGGATCGATTACGGCCGACCGGATTGGTGGACGATTTCGACGACGGCCGCGACATTTTCGACCGGCGTTTCGGGCAGTATGCCGTGGCCGAGGTTGAAGATATGACCGGGCCGGTTCGCCGCGCGCTTGAGGATGTCCTCCACACGGCGTTCGATCTCCTGGACCGCCCCGAACAGTACGACCGGATCGAGATTCCCCTGGATGGCAACATCGTGGCCCAACCGCTTCCAGGCGTCATCTAAATTGATCCGCCAATCCACACCGATCACATCCCCGCCGGCCTCGCGCATCGATTCCAGAAAACCGGACGTCCCCGTCCCGAAATGAATCACCGGCACGTTTTCCTTTTTCAAGCCGTCCATCATCCGTCGTGAATAGGGCATGACATATTCGCGATAATCCCCGGGGCTCAGACTGCCGACCCAGGAATCGAAGATCTGGACCGCCTGCGCCCCGGCCCGTATCTGGGCGCGAAGATAGGAGGCCATCATATCGGCCAGCTTGGTCATCAGCTCCTTCCAGAGTTCCGGTGAATGGAGCATCATCTGTTTGGTCCGGATATAATGGTTGGAGTGGCCGCCCTCGATCATGTAGCTGGCCAGCGTGAAGGGCGCGCCGCAAAACCCGATCAGCGGGACCTTTCCGTTTAATTCACGACGGACGGTCCGGATCGCCTCCATCACGAACGGCGTCTTTTCGTCCGGCTCGAACGGCTGGAGTGCCTTGACGGCCGCGGCGTCGCGCACCGGATTATGGATCACCGGCCCCTCGCCCTTTGCAAACTCCAATTGAATTCCCATCGGCTCAAGCGGAAGAAGGATGTCGGCAAAGATGATCGCAGCGTCGAGATCGAAATGTTCGATCGGCTGGAGGGTGACTTGCGCGGCCAATTCGGGCGTCTTGCAGATCGTCAGTATGGAATGCTTTTTCCGGATTGCCCGGTACTCCTTCATGTACCGCCCGGCCTGGCGCATGAACCAGACCGGCGTGCAGTCCGTCTGTTTTCGCTGACAGGCTAAAAGAAATCGATCGCTTCGGCTCATTCCGTCATCCCGTGATTAAAAGAGTATTATTTTATCAACACATCGTCGAGGTGTCAAATTATTTAACCATCCTACCGATTGACTCCCGACGCCGTGTGTGTTAAATCATAGCCATGACGCGATCATCTCAAGAGGTTCGAGTCGAGGAGCGTTTCTGGACGCTGGATGAGGCGTTTGGGTATTGCGACCGCTTGGCTGCGGCCCATTATGAAAATTTTCCGGTCGGCTCGCGGTTCGTTCCGAAAAAACTCCGGCCGTATGTCCACAGCATCTATGCCTTCGCGCGGATCGCGGATGATTTTGCGGACGAGCCGGACACCCTCGACAACCTCCGCCTGGCTTTTTTGGAAAACTGGGAAGGCCAGCTGCTCCAATGCATCTGGCGGACGCCGCAGCACCCCGTCTTTATCGCGCTGAAAGAAACGATCCGGAAATTCGATCTGCCCGTCGCGCTGTTTCAGGATCTGCTGATGGCCTTCAAAATGGACGTCACGACGAAGAGGCACGACCGGTTCGAGGATCTTCTTGCCTACTGCCGAAACTCGGCCAATCCGGTCGGGCGTCTCGTTCTGCTTCTGTTCGGCTATCGTGATCCGGAACTCCATGCGCTTTCGGACTCGATCTGCTCCGCGCTTCAACTGGCCAATTTCTGGCAGGACGTGGCGGTCGATTACCGGAAAAATCGGATCTATCTTCCCCTTGAGGACATGGCAAAATTCGGCTACCGGGAAGACGACTTGAAAAACAGCCGCCACAACGAAGCCTTTCGCAACCTGATGCGGCACGAAGTTGCGCGGACGCGGGAAATGTTTCATCGCGGTCATCCTCTCTGCGACAAGGTCGGCCGTGAACTGCGCTTTGAGCTCCATCTCATCTGGAACGGGGGAATGGCGATTCTGGACCGGGTCGAGCATGCCGACTACAATGTTTTTATTCATCGCCCCACCCTCGGATTGAAAGACAAGATCTCGATGGTGACGAAGGCCGCGATCGCCCGCTACGGCCGCCAGGGAAAATCATAGGCCATGCCGCTCCAGACTCCCCGCATGACCCATCGGAAGAGTAACTTCGGAATCTCATTTCTGTTTCTTCCCCGCCGCCAACGGGAGGCGATCGAGCGCGTTTACGCTTTTTGTCGCGCACTGGACGACGTTTCCGACAGCGCGCTGGGCCCGGAAGAGAAAAAACGGCAGTTGGAATTCTGGCGGAACGAGTTGGACCGTTGCTATGCCGAAAAGGCGGAACATCCGATCACGGTCGCTCTTCAAGAAACGGTTCAGGAATTTAATCTCACCCGGACCTACTTTGAAGAACTGACGCAGGGGGTCGAGATGGATTTCACCGTCACCCGATACTCGAGTTTCGTCACTCTTTCCCAGTACTGCTACCGCGTCGCGGGCACCGTCGGACTGATCTGCCTTGAGATCTTCGGCTGTCCGGGTGAAAAGGACTACGCGGTTGCGCTGGGCATCGCGTTTCAGGTCACGAATATCCTGAGGGACGTCAAGGATGACGCCGGGCATGGACGGATCTACCTTCCTCAGGACGATTTCTTGCGTTTCGGCTACAGCGAAAACGAATTATTGAACTCAACCTACAACGACCGGTTTGTGGAATTGATGCGGTTCGAAGCCGAACGGGCCGGCGATTATTTCCGGCGGGCGGCGGACCTGATCAAGCCAGAACACCGACGGCAACTCATCGCCTCCGAGATCATGGCCGCGATCTACTCGACCCTCCTTCGGGAGATTAAGATTGCCCGGTACAACGTCTTTGATCAACGCGTCCGACTCTCCAAACCGCGCAAAGTCGCACTGGCTTTAAAAACCGCGCTGATGAACCGGATCGGCATCGGCCGGGCGATTTCGATATGACGCAGGTCCTGATCATCGGCGGGGGATTTGCCGGACTGTCGGCCGGCGTCGCCCTTGCGGATCAAGGCGCGAGGGTCACCGTGATCGAACAGCGTCGTATCCTGGGCGGCCGCGCCTATTCGGTCGAAGACGGAACGACGGGCGAGCTGATCGACAACGGACAGCATGCGCTTCTCGGCGCCTTTCATGAAACCCAAAAATTTTTAAAAACAATCGGCACGGACGGCCTGATCCGGTATCAGGACCGCTTCCGGATGGTCCTGGCCGAACCCGGCGGCGGCCGTATGACGTTGAAGGCCGCATCGCTTCCCGCCCCTTTTCATCTGGCGGCCGGCGTGGCTTTGTGCCGCGGCCTCTCGATGACGGACCGCTTTCATCTTCTCCGTGCCGGCCTCTCGATGCTGATGACCCGATCCCTTCCGGAAACGATGACCCTCAAGGACTGGCTGGACTCCCTCGGCCAGCCGGCATCGCTTCGCCAGCGATGGTGGTATCCCCTCTCGATCTCGGCCCTCAACGAACTGCCCCATCGCGCCTCGGCCGATCTCTTCTTGTGCGTATTAAAGCAGGCCTACTTCGGATCAGTCCGGGACTCTTCGTTCGGAATCATGACGGTCGGGCTGGGCGATCTCTACACCGAACAGGCCCGGCAATTCATCGAAGCCGGAGGCGGGCAGGTCTTATGCAACACGACCGCGTTTCAACTGGCCTTCTCAGACCGGCAACTCGATGCCGTCGTGCTGCGAAACAGCGGTTCGATGACGGCCGATTACATGATCAGCGCCGTGCCGCATCATGTTTTACGGAAATTATTGCCGCCTGAACTGATGAAACAAGGCGCGCCGTTTGAAGCGCTGACGCACCTGGCCGAATCGCCCATGGTCTCGATCCATCTCTGGTTCGACCGGCCGGTGATGGACGAGGAGTTCATCGGACTGATCGACTCGCCGATTCAGTGGGTCTTCGACAAATCCCGTCTCTGGAAAGAGGGCGAAACCCAGGCCGGCGCGCTGGCCTGCATCACGAGCGGCGCCTACGACTTGATTGATCGCTCAAAGGAAGATCTAATTGCCCTCGCTCAGAATGAATTGGTCCGTTTTTTCCCGGAAGTTTCAAAGGCCAGACTCATTCATTCCCGGTTGATCAAGGAACGGAATGCGACCTACTCCTGCACGCCCGAGGCCGAGCGATGGCGGCCGAAACAGGAAACGCCGTATCGAAATTTCTTCCTGGCCGGCGACTGGACCCGCACCGGCCTTCCCGCGACGATCGAGGGCGCCGTCACCAGCGGCCACCGCTGCGCTGGATTGATACTACGGGATAAGAGCGGCAATTAAGGACTTCCTCAACGGAAAATGTGTCTTATAAATAGATTGTGCCGGATGTCACAGAAAACATGAGACGACTCCTGTTATCGTTGTCGTCTCGATCGATAACGATCCGCCCCGGAATCTTCATATTGATTCCCCGATGAAAAAAGCCTAGAATGATAATTAGCATTCACTGGAGATAGCATTGATGGTCCGGACACGATTTGTACTTTTCATGTCGATTGCGCTTCTTCCTCTCCTGTTCTCGGGATGCCCCAGCAGCGGAGGAGGCGGATCATCCTCTTCCTCTTCATCGGATACGACACCGCCGACCGTCAGTTCCACCCAGCCGGCCGCCGATGCAACCGGAATCGCCCTTAACACGACCATCACCGCCACCTTCTCGGAGGCGATGGACGCCACAACGCTCACCGCCGCGACCTTTATCCTGATGGCTGGCGGAACTGCGGTCACCGGAACGGTGAGCTACACCGGGACCACCGCCACCTTCACGCCGTCCGCAGCGCTGGCCTCGAACACACTCTTGACCGCAAAAATTACGACCGGGGCGCAAGACCTGGCCCACAATCCTCTCGCGGCCGATTTCAGCTGGCAGTTTACGACCGCGCCGGACACCACGCCGCCGACCGTTATCTCAACCAATCCAGCGAACAACGCCGTCGACGTGCCATTGAACAGTTCGATCACCGCCACCTTCTCAGAACCGATGGACCACACAACCCTTTCGAATACCACCTTCATCGTAAGTACCGGGGGAGTCCCAATCGCCGGAAGGATCGGTTACAGCAGCACCAGCGTCACCTTTACGCCAACATCGAGTCTGATCAATGTCACGGACTACACCGCAACGATCACGACCGGCGTAAAGGATCTGGCCGGAAATTCTCTCGCCGCCGACTTCGCCTGGTCGTTTACCAGCGGAGGCGCCATCGACAACATACCGCCCACGGTTATCTCCACGACGCCCGCCACTCATGCCACGAATGTTCCCTTTAATACAACGATCAGCGCCACATTTTCGGAAGCAATGGATCCTTCCTCGATAACAACGGACAGCTTCAAGGTCAGCACGGGCGGGGGCTTTATCACCGGAACGGTCAACTACAGCGGTACGACCGCCACCTTCACGCCAGATACGCCCCTCGCCTCGGCCGCCACGTATACCGCATCAATAAAAACCTTCGCAAAGGACCTGGCCGGAAATGCCCTGGCGGCCGACTACAACTGGCAGTTCGGCATGCTCACAAAACCCACGCTCTGCGTTATACCGGGGGGCGGGGGTGTAAATAACTGTTATGCCACGATCAACGGCGCGCTGGCCGCGGCCAAAACCGGTGACATTGTCGGCGTCGCGGCCGGAACCTACCCCGAGAGCGTCGTCGCAAACAGTTTTAATTATAATGTTTTAATCACCCAGACCGTGACACTGGAAGGCGGCTGGGATATCAGCTTTAATGTCATGGACCCGGTGGCAAACGTCACCACGATCACACCGTTAAACCCTTATGCGGTTGTTGCAGTTGAGGGCGTGCCTGGGAGTACCAGCACGGTGGCCCCGACCATTGACGGTTTTACGATCACCGGCGCGGTCAGCACCAATCACGGAGGCGGTCTGCGGATCCAGAACAGCGACGCGATCGTGCAAAATAATATCATCACAAATAATACGGCCTATTTCCTCGGAGGCGGCGCTTGGGTACAGAACGGCGCGCCCCAGTTCAAGAACAATCAGATCACGAATAATACCGTCACCCCCAGCGGAAACGCTTATGGCGGCGGGATCGAACTGGAGAATACAACGGCCGCACTGGTCGGCAACACGATCAGCGGCAACACCGTGGCCGCCACAACCGGATATGGCGGCGGCGTATACGTTGACGGCGGAGGGCCGGTAAAACTGATCGGCAACACCATTGACGGAAATACCGGAAGCCACGGATCGGGCTACGGCGGGGGCGTCAGCATTCGAGCCGCCGCTGCAACGCTGAACAGCAATATCATAGATGGGAACTCCGGGGGCGGAAGCGGCGCCGTCAGCTATGGCGGCGGGATCTATGTAGACAGTTCATCTTCATTCGTACTAAATAGCAACACGATCACCGGCAACGTCGTGGGCGCGGAAAGCACCGGCGTCACGCCCTCTTACGGCGGCGGCGTGTATATCACCACGAGTCAGGGATCGCTGTCCGGCAACACGATCGCCAATAATATAGCCGCCCCGAGCGGCGCTTCTTCCGAGACGGGATGGGGAGGCGGATTGGCAATCGTCGGCAGCACGGTCTTTTCGCACAATGACAAGCTCACGGGCAACTCCGTCCGACTCGGCGACGGGTGCGGGCTCTATGCCGGCACAAGCACGATCAAATTCAATGCCGTAGCGATACAGGACAACAACTGCCTGGGGCTGTATCTTTCCGCCACCCCCTATACCCTGAACGACGCCTTGGTAACCGGGAATACGACGGGCGGGCTGAAAGCGGTTACAATCAGTGCAACCGCCAGCCCGGGCGTCTTGATCAACAACACCTTCGTGGGAAACAATAGCGGAGAAGGGATTAATACCGACTCGGCTCTCACGATTGTGAACAACATCATCATGGGTCATGCGACCGGCGTTAAAGTTGGGGCAACGGCGCCGGTCAGCAGGAACAATGATTTCTACAACAACACGACGGACACCGTCGGTTTTTCAAAAGATGCCAGCGACATCATCCCAAGCGACCCTCTGTTCATCTCCATCTCCGATTACCATCTCACGTCATCTTCGCCGCTGATCGATGCCGGCACGCACGGGCCGATTCCGGATGCCACTTCACCGGGGCAGAACGCGAACCTTCCCGACACCGACATGGACGGCCAGTCGCGTGCCATGATCGGCACCAGCCATCTGTATAAGGTCGATATCGGCGCGGATGAGTTCGCAGGCAATACCCCCAGACCCCAGCGGATCGTCAACCTGGACGGCGGCGGAGCGGACCTAACGATCATCGGCCCCGGAGGCGTGGACCCGAATGCGTCGGCCAACGACTGGATCGGGTATGCCGTTCTGGGAACCGATATCAACGGCGACGGCAAAGCCGACTTAACGTTCTCGGCGGAGGATTGGGTCATCGACTTCAACAATCCGCCGCATTCGACCGGCCGTCTGTTCGGACTTTCTAATACGGGCAGCCGCAAGACCGGAACGCTCGATCTTTCCAGCACCTCGGCCGACCTGATCGTGGATTCCAGGATGAATCTCCAGCATCTTGGATCGGCCCTGACGGGCGGCGATCTCAACGGCGATGGCCATTCCGACCTGATCGCCGGTTCATATCAGGACGACGGGGGCGGTGGCGGGACGGTCTGGCCGACCGTGTTCGCCTTCTGGGGCGGTTCCTCCCTGACCGGAACCCGTCTGTTGGACGGCGTCCTTCCTTCGGATAATCACGCCGATTTCGCGCTTCGCGCGCCGGGCCAGGACTTCTTTGCCTTCTCGTCCAAAAACGCCTTGACGACCGGCGACCTCAACGGCGACGGCATCGCCGACCTGATCGTCGGCGATGGGCTGGCGGACAACCCCTCCCCTGCAACGGCCGACACCGGGGCGATTTTTGTGATCTTCGGGGGATCCGGTCTGACGGGTCTGCATGATCTGGGGGCGACGCCGGCGGATTACACGCTTTATGGAGCCGCGGCCGCCGACAAACTCCAATCGGTCGCCGTGGGACTGGTCGATTCCGATGCGCAGGCGGACCTCGTGGCAAGGACGGACACCACCGCCTATGTCTTTCTGGGACCGATCACCGGAACACCGCCGATCACGGCCACCACCGCCTCGGCCGATCTCACCATCACCGGTCTTTCGGCCGGAGGCGTCGCCGTGATGGACATAACGGGGGACAACAAGGGCGACCTCATCCTCGGTTCGGGGAATATCATCTACATCCTTCCCGGTCCATTGGCAAAAGGCAGCTTTCCTGTCACAAGCGCACCGGGCTTGATCACCTTGACCGGCATCGCATCGGATGCGGTTTTTTCCATCGGGAATGTGGTCGGCAGCTCGAACCCGGACCTGATCATCGGCTCGCCCTCGCTCAAGCGGGTTTTCGTCATTGCCGGGGGAATGCCGCTTTCCGGAACCGTCGATCTGGCTGATGCTTCGGCTACCTTCGTAGAAAGCGCCGTGCTAAATAAGCTGGGGTACGACGTTACGTCGGGCGATCTCGATAACGACAGCCGTCCCGACCTGATCGTCAGCACCTGGCAACAGAATGTGACCTCTCATCCCGCCAATTTCCAGGATGCCGGACTGGTTTATGTGATCTACGGCAAATGACCCTCATCAGCCGCCGCTGCGCGGAAGCGATCCGACGATCTTCACAGGGGCGGTCCTGATGGTCGCCCTTTTTTTATTTTATGTGAATGCGGTCAATGCGGAAGAGGAGCGTCTTCAGTAGAGCGGGGGCTGGGGGCCCGGCTTGATGCCGGCCAGATCGGGATCCAGACCATCCTCAAGAGGGATCTCGGTCTCCTTGACTTTTTTACGTTCTTCACGGCGCTGGATCTTTTCCTTGCGCTTTTCGGCTTTGGCACGTTCGCGCGATCGCTTCGTTGCCGTCGCTTTTGGATGAGTCGCCATATGGGTTCCTTCCAACCATCGAGATTATTTGTGATGGGATTATATCATACTAACGGACAAAACACAAACAGATGACCTCTGCTGAAGTTGTCGCCGAATTTCGCCCCGCATGGTGGCTTCGCGGATCGCACCGTCAGACGGTCTGGCGGTCGCTGTTCGGCAGAGGTCCGGCGCCGCCGTACCGGCGCGAACGATTTGAGACATCGGACGGCGATTTTGTGGACCTGGATTGGTTCGGATCCGGCGGTCGATCCGGCGACCGGCCGCTGGTGATCGTACTGCACGGTCTGGAAGGATCGTCCCGATCACCTTACGTTCCCGGGCTGCTTCGCGAGGCGGCCCGGCGCGGCTGGGACGGGGTCGCCATGAATTTCAGGTCCTGCAGCGGCGAGATGAACCGGAGGCCGCGGTTCTATCACTCCGGCGAAACCGCGGACCTGGACGAGGTTCTCTCTTCACTGATCCATCATCGGCCCGGCCGTTCGATCGGGCTGGTCGGCACCTCGCTGGGTGGAAATGTACTGTTAAAATGGCTGGGCGAGCGCGAAGACAAGGTTCCCGAAGCCGTTCGGGCGGCCGTGGCGGTCTCCGTCCCGTTCGATCTGGCGGCCGCGGCTTATCAGGTCGACCACGGGCTGAGTCGGATCTACGGACGGAGGTTCCTTCGCACGCTGAAGGAAAAGGCGCTGGCCAAGGCCCGTCTGTATCCCGGCCTGCTCGACCCGGACGAGGTCGCCGCGATCCGGAGCTTCGCCGTTTTCGATGACCGCGTAACCGCGCTGCTCCACGGATTCTCAAGCGGGCGTGACTACTGGACGCGGGCGAGCGCCACGCCGTGGCTCGCGGCCATCCGGAAACCGACGCTACTGATCAATGCAAGCGACGATCCGTTTTTACCGGCAGCCTGCCTTCCCCATGACGCGGCGGCCAGGTCGCACTGGATCAAAACCGAGTTTACTCTACGCGGCGGGCACGCGGGATTTGTCGAGGGATGGCGGCCGGGAGCGGTTTCCTACTGGATCGATCGCCGGGCGATGGCCTTTCTCGATTCGGTCGTCTGCACCAAAGGTCGCACAGGCCCGGCTCCTTGACAAGTCGGCGCGGATGCCTTAATCTATATGTAGAACAATTGTTCTACAATTATATAGAAGGAGAGCGCCCGTGAAGTTCGTTGCCGTAAGGGAACTACAGATCAATTCTTCCAGGATTCTGGACAAAGTCAAGAAGGGGGAAGACGTCGTTTTAACCCGATTAGGCAAACCGGAAGCGGCCCTGATTCATCTCACGGAGGACGAGCTCGATGAATTCCTGGTGCTCCGTCATCCCACCCTGATGAAAGAACTTGAAAGCGCCTACGAGGAGTTCCGGAAGAAGGGAGGCATTACCCAAAAAGAGATGAAAGAAAGACTCCGTCGCCGTGGAAAACGTTGACCTGATCTACGCCCCGCGCGCCCAACGCGATCTGCTGGATCTGCCCAAAAAGATAGTCGATCAAATCCTAAACGACCACGACCTCCTGAAAACCCGCCCCTGGCCTAACACCAAAGTCAAAAAACTAAAAGGACATCCTTACCGGGAGCTGAAGACCGGAGATTATCGGTCTCTGTTCGTTGTTGAATCAAACACCGTTGTCTTTCTCCGCATCGTGAACCGGAAAGACCTCGAAACCGCCGTGAAGCGAATCGATCTCAGAACGCTCTGGCTGTGGTTGAGGGATAAAAGTTAACACAGATACCGCTCCCTTGTTTCAAAAACCTCGTCATGGTCTCATGAATCCGGAAATTGATTTTTAAAAGGTTTCAGCGTACCCTCATTGGGAGGTCAAAAACAAATGTTTAATCCCAAGGCAGGAATGTGGTTTCTTTAGGGAATAGATATCCTGTTAAGTTCCGATGCTATCACTTTTGCGTTCGGGTTTGTGATGGCGATACAGAGGAATAAGAGACGAGCTTGAATATGGAAACTGTTCGTGTGAACTCAGTCGAGGAGTTTGCTTCCCGAGTGAGGATTTTTCGTAATAATTGGGATAAGGAAGAGCTGTGGTTTAGAGGTGAAGACTCCTCACGATACCGCAACCCATTACGTCCAAGCATCTACCGGCCACCCCGACCTGCGATAGAACATGAGGCTCGGGAAAATGAGGACGAAACTCGGATCGAGTTCAGCCGGCGCGGGCACTCGCTCGTTATCGAGAGAACGCCAGAAAACGAACTGGATTGGTATATCCTCATGAGACACAATGAGGTACCTACTCGCCTATTGGACTGGACCGAAGCATCTCTGATTGCTCTTTTCTTTGCGGTGCGGGACCGCGGTAGGGCGAATTCCGATAACAGGACTGAAAGTGCTGCAGTTTGGGTGCTCGATCCTGAGTGGCTCAACAAGAAAGTTATTGGCAAGTATGAGTTTGTATTACCAAGCGACCCAATCATTAATAAATATCTCCCTGAACCAAGGAAAAGAAAGCCAAGGGGCTTGCTTCCGATCGCGATCCTTCCACGTTACCCGATCCGTCAAATGCTGTCGCAAAGGAGCACGTTTACAATTCAGGGAGCTCCTAATGGTTTTGATTTAATAAGATCCCGACGGGGAGAGAGGCGGATTGCAAAGATCGTAGTTCGGAAGTCCAGCTTCGGCGATATACTTAATGATCTCTCTAGCTGCGGCATTGACGAAGCAACGCTCTTCCCGACCTTGACGGGTCTGGGCAAGGAAGTGACAGCACTTTACTTGAATTATTCTAAATAAATTCGATATGTGGCCCCCTTTTACTCGAACGGCCCGCAACACGTTTACCGAAAATATCGCACGGTGTTTACTGGTAGGAATGAACGAAAGTTATAAGTGAATCTTTTCTGGTTCCAAAATCAGTTCTTTCTGAGTTTGCCTATTCACAAAGGAAAAAACCGATGAAAGTCAAAGAATTTGTGGTATCGAAAAAGAACAGGTTTTTGAAACCTCCCTTTGTCAGATAAAAAGTGGGATGTGAACTTCTTCCTGAAGTCAATAGTTGAAAAAAATCGATATAGGGCGTAGATTACAGGCGAAAATTGTTTATGCAAGGAGGCGAGTGTGGCAAGTTACACAGATCCATTTAACGCTAGTTAGAAATCACGGTTGCAGTGGTGCGAGACATGGGTTCTACAGATATTGCGGCATGGTGGGGAGCGGTTGTTGCCTCTCTTGTTCTGTTCTGGGACGTGTATAAATGGAAAGCAGAGGGACCGCGCTTGACAATGCGTTTATCGCCAAACATGAACATTTTTGGAGACCCGTTGCGGGAAGGAAAAAAATGGGTCACCGTAACAGTTTCGAACATCGGGAACCGTCCGACCACAATCAAGAGTGTTGGAATGGAGTACCATAGCAATTGGTTGAATCGGCTTCGAAATAGAGCCGAGAAGGCTGTTGTATATACAAATCCGAACGATCATTTCCCGCTTCCTAGACTTCTAAATCCAGGGGATGAATGGGTTGGCCTAATTCCTCAAGAGCGTCTCGACAAATGGGTGGATCTTGAAGATATGTCTCGAACAGGTCATGTGATGATTTGGCTATCGTAATCCCACAAGCAACGGGCAATGCGAAAACGGCTCATTTTCGCTGGCTCTTAAAGACTGATGCTCCGAAGGAGCAAGATCAGACTGGTAAAAGCTAAAACTATTTTAGAATTTGGAGAAAACCTACCATGACCCAGTGGGGGATATTCCTATGTTTCGATTTTGCGGTGTAGCTATTATTGTTGCCCTGGCGTGCCTCACGCCATGTCTTGTATTTGCGCAGGGACCAGCAAAGTGTGATTTTGAGACCGAACTCGGCAAGTTATACAGCGATGCACAAACAAAACGCGAAAATTTGGCAGTTCAGCAGAAGCAGGTGCTAGGTCAAATCAGAAAGATCATAGAAAATCTTCCCGAGAACAACAAACCAATTGGGGAGCAGTTAGACAAAGAAGGTCTTGCTAACTTTGAAAAGCTTAGAGAGAGACAATTTGTGCTGATGAACGTGTCTCTATCGGAGAGCAAGCGCATGCGTGACATGCAGTTTTTTCGTAAGTTTGCGATCCTTGCAGAGAAGGATGTGCGGTTCCCGGAGATACCGCCCTCCGACCACCCTGATTTCATTGCTTACATAATGCTGACGTCTGCCCGTCAAATATTCCAAGGTAAAGTAGAAATATCAGAGGTGAAATTTGATCAGTGCAATCTCGAAGCAGCCATCCAGACGATGGAGCAGGACGTGATTGATAGGGTCAATGCGAAGGACAATACAGCCCTCAATGAATTGCTGGGCTTACAGTCAATGCTTGAGAGGAAATACAAGACAAAAGACTTAGATCCCCAAAAGATATCGGAAGCGGACCAGAAAGCCCTAAAGAAGGCTATCGAGAACAATGAGCCAATGCAGAGGTTAATAAATCTCGCGAAGGACTACGAGATCCTGAAGGTGCTTGTGAAAGCAAGCCAGCTGATATACGACATGGATAAGGAAGACATCCTGACATACGGTGCTGACGCAAAAAAAATCGGAAGCACACTCATGACCAAGGCAAACGCCGGTAAATATGGGGATATGGTAAAACGTGCGCATGCCGTCATGCTGGTGATGGACAAAAAGATTCCCTCTGATGACGCAAAGGATATAAAGAAATTGTCCGATGAAGCGGAGGCCGATAGAAAGGAAGCCAAGTAGATAGACTGCATATTACCAATTTGACCATTGAAAAGAACATGTCATCTGCTAACCACCTCCGAGGGATCGCTTCGCACCCCCAGACCCATTGACGTTATACTCTCTTTTTCCCGTAATCCTTAATTCTCTGCCATTGTTTCTTTGAGCATTAGTAGGTGAAAGCCACAAAGAATATTTGTGCTCAAGCCCACCACTCTCAGGCCAATTCCAGCCCACTCCACCAAATTAGCGTTTCTTTATAACTGTTTGCTGGAATTGGTTCATGTGGGATAGAGCAGGACGGAATAGATGAGTTAAACTTTTTAGAAGGCAGATGCTCTATTTTACCGTAAACTATCGAACTATAGATTTCGGACGGCGTCAGAATTCAGATGTTTTCAGTTTTGTAGAGACTGATTTCGTACGAACACCGTTACAGATAATATTTAAATTCGCTTCCGAACGTCGGGAAATAGGCCGAGATCATCGGCTCTTATCGCGCCTTCCTGCTGTTTTTGGACCGCGTGCGACTTCCCTTTCGCTCTTCCGGCGGGACGTCTTCCAGAACCATCAGAAGCTGTTTTTCGACGACCGCCTCGTTGAGCTTGACCGCAATCTCTTTGATCACGCCGTGCATCGGCGACAGGACGGCCGTCTCGACCTTCATCGCCTCGATGTTCATGATCTCCTCGCCCTCCTTTACGATGTCCCCGATCTTGAGGATGCGGTCTTTGTCCCCGATCCGCCAGACGTTCCCCATAATGGGGGAGGCGACCCGCCCGGGCACGGCCGGATCGGCAAAGCGCGGACCGGCCTTCTGGGCGGCCTTGCGGGACGGCATTTCGACGGGGAAGACATGCATCGTGCTGTTCACCGATAGAACAATATGCTTGACCCCGTCCACATCCTGGCCGATCGAAACCAGTTTGATCCTGTTGGGTTTTCCGTGGGTCTCAAAGACCGCCTCGCTTCCGAACTCCTTTAATCCGTCGAACCAGATCCCGGTCGGAAGCACCGTGGTGTTTCCGAAACGGGTCTGGAAGCGGATGAAGTCCACCGCCGCGCCGGGATGCTGCATGTAAAGCACCAGTTCATTCTCGGTAGGATGGCGGGCTATCCCTTTTTGAAGCTCCGTCCGGGCCCGCTCGACATCTTCGTCCGGCTTTTGGGCCAGCGGGGATTCTTCGAAACGCTCCCTGGCGACCTTCTCACGCCAGGCATCGCCGAATACGGATTGATAGACCCAGTCGGCGGGCCATCCGAAGGGCAGCGGCCCGTAACGTCCCAACAACAGGTTTTTGAGATCATCCGTGGCGCGGGCATACAACCCCAGCAGCGACTCCTTTTCCTCCGGCTTGAGCGCGTCAAACGACTGCCCCTGCGCGATGAACCGCTCGCAAAGATCCAGAAGATCCTCGACCTGCTTGAGGCCGCCCTCCTTGTAGTGATACTGGACGATCCCTGCCCAGGTCGTCCAGGTGATTTGCGATCCCGGCGTGACATCGAAATATTTAATGAAACGGTTGCCGTTGCTCATCCCTCTCAATATCTGCGGCATGAGCGAAAGAAAGCCGCCCTTGGCGGCCTGTTCAAAGGAGCTGGGGAAAGCGCCGCCTGGCATCCGGTGCTCGGTGACTTTATAGGAGAAGCCGTGGAACTGGGACTCGAACTCCCGGTAATGACCGATGAAGCCGGTGACCGTCTCGGCCGCTTTGTCCGCCATGGGAAGATCCAGGCTGGTTGCTATCCCCATCTCTTGGAGGAGGGCCTGGACGGAGCGGACCGGCGCATGGCCGTAGTACCGCGTGAACGGGTCGTCCGTCACATCGAGAATCTTCACCCCAGCCTTCGCCGCGGCCGCCAGGGCCGGAACGGCCAGACCGTCCGTCGCGTGGCGGTGGTACTGGATCACCAGATCGGGATATTTTTGAAGCAGGACGTCCGTCAACCGGGCGACCCGTTTGGGCGATCCCACCCCGGCCATGTCCTTGATGCAGAGGATGATCTCGTTCGTTCCGCCGGTGACCTTGAGGATCTCGTCCGTCAATTTCCGGTAATAAGCATCGGTGCAGTCCTGCGAGACGCCGAAGGAGATGGCGGGTTGAAACAGCTTCCCGCCCTTCATCACCTCCTCCGCGATCGGGATCATGTTGGGAACGTAGTTCAGAAAATCGAAGCATCTCCACACGTCCACAGTCGGAAGGAAGGCCTTCACGGAAAGACGGATCACATTGCGGGGATACATCCGGTAGCCCCAGAGATTGGTCGAGCGGACCAGCGTCTGCGTCATCACGTCCGGCATCCGCTCCTTCCAGAGGATCGCCTCCTCGAACGGATCGGTCATGTTCTGAAGGAGGTTCTGGTGGAAGCGGGCCCCGCCGTGGTTTTCGATCGAGAAATAACCGGACCGGTTGTAGAACGGGGCGAGACGGATCAGGTCATACAGCGTGTGCCGGTTCTTAAAATCGCTCTGGCCGGTATCCCGCGGACCGGTGTTGGTGAAATAGACCCGCCGGTCGCTCCGGAGGGCGGCGATATTTTCGCGGGGGCTTTTTTTCGGATGGACCGTCATCTCTCTTCTCTTGGGCCCTACTGGGAATAAGGATTCTTCCCGAGCGCCGTGACCTCGGCGATGAACCGGCTGATCTTGAGGATCTCGTCCTCGTCTTCCACGTAATCCAGAAGCCCGGAAAGATGGTCGTCGATGAAGTCCGTGTCGAAACGCCCCTCGACGAAATCCGGATGGACCATGATCTTCTCAAGCAACGGGATCGTCGTCTTGATGCCCCAGACCGTAAACTCCGACAGCGCCCGGCGCATCCGCTCGATCGCGGTGGGCCGGTCCTTTCCGACGGAACAGATTTTCGAAACGAGGGAGTCGTAAAACGGCGGCACCTCGCAGCCCTGATAGATGCCGCTGTCGGCCCGCACGAACGGCCCGCTGACCTGGCGCAGATAGGTGACGGTGCCGTAGGAAGGCGCAAAATCGTTCTTAGGGTCCTCGGCATTCACCCGGCACTGAATCGCATGACTCGCGATGCGGATCTCCTCCTGCCGCAGGCGGAGCGGCGTTCCCACCGCCATCCGGATCATCAGCCGGATGATGTCCAGCCCGACGATCATTTCGGTGACGGTATGCTCGACCTGGATCCGGGGATTCACCTCGATCGCGTAGTAGCGCCGATCGGGGGCGACCAGAAACTCGAGCGTGCCGGCCGTAACGTATCCGATTTCCTTGGCGGCTTTGACCACGACCTGGCCCATTTCGTTCCGGAGGCGGTCGTCCAACAGGGACGACGGCGCCTCCTCCACCAGTTTCTGGTGGCGGCGCTGGATGGAACATTCACGATCGCCCAGATGAACCACCCGCCCGAAGGCGTCCGCGATGAACTGGAACTCAATATGCCGCGCGCCGCGGATATATTTCTCCGCATACACCTCGCCGCTTCCGAACAGTTTTTCCGCAATCGAAACGGCCCGTTCCAACGCGGATTTGGCCTGATCGGCCGAATCGACCCGTTGCATGCCGCGACCGCCCCCGCCCGCCACGGCCTTGATGATGATCGGCCAGCCCGCCTCTTTCCCGAACGCCACGATCTCGTCGGCAGACTTTAGCCTTGGAAGACCGGGGATGATCGGGACCCCGGCATCCGCCAGGGCCTTCTTGGTCGCGATCTTGTCCCCCATCCGGGCAATCACATCGGAGGTCGGCCCGATAAAAATCAAACCGGCGGAACGACAGGCCTGGGCGAACTCGGCATTCTCCGATAGAAACCCATATCCGGGAAAAACGGCCTCGCAGCCGGTTCTCCGGGCGGCATCCACCACCTTGCCGATATCCATGTAGCTCAGTTTCACCGGGGAAGGACCGAGATGGACCGCCTCGTCCGCAATCTTCACGTGATAGGACAGTGCGTCGCAATCGGAATAGCCCACCACCGCCCGGATGCCCAGCTCCCGACAGGTTCGGATCGTCCGGCAGGCGATCTCGCCTCGGTTGGCGATGAACAGTTTTTGAATCATTTTAGTCTTGGAATCAGGCATTGTGATCCATCGTATCCGTGAGGAATCCCCTGATAGAGTCCGTAATGGACGTGATCAAGGAGAGACACCCTCTTGGAAGCGGAGGTTATCTCGCGCGCAGGACGCGGGCGCCATGCTTGTCAACACGGGAGACGGTGATCACGGAGGAGATTCCGTGTTGCTGAAAGACCTTCTGCATCGCCAGACCGATCTTTTTGGCATGGCTTTTCCGGTCCGTCACGGCAAAAACGGATGCGCCCGCCCCGCTGATCGAGGCCCCCAGCGCGCCGGCCTTCAAGGCCGCGGCCTTGACGTCCGGAAATCCCGGGATGAGATGCGCCCGCGCGGGCTCGACGATGCCGTCCTGAATCGCCAGACCAAACCGCCGGGCGTTTTTCTGGGCTACGGCCGCCACCATCGTCGCGGTAAAGGCCATGTTGGACACCGCCAGACTCAACGGCACCTTGTCCGGAAGGACCGCCCGCGAGATCTTGGTCAGCACGCTGTGATACGGCGTCACAACCACCACGACCAGATCCGGAATCGTCCCGATCGAAAAGGCCTGGCGCTGGGCCGCATGGCTGACGATGATCCCGCCGAACAGCGAGGCCGAAACGTTGTCGATAAAATATCCGCCGCTGACGGAATGCTCGGCCGCGGCGCACGGCGGGATCAACTCCTCGCGATCCAGTTTATTCCCGAACAGGGCATTCACCGCGACGGCCGCCGCCACGGCGCTGGCCGCGCTGCTTCCCAAACCGGTTCCGGGGATATTTTTTTGGATGATCAGATCCACGCCGTGCTTGGCCTTGACCAGCTTCAGAACTTCCTTGGCCGCAATTCCGGCCGTATTCCGGTCCGTCTCAAGTGGGATCGTCCCGTCCCCGCCCTTGATCTCACGGATCACAACATCCCGTCCCCGGTTCTTCTCAGCCGTGACCGTGTCGCCCAATCCGGTGATGGCCATGCCCAGAACGTCAAAACCCGGGCCGATATTCCCGATGGATGCCGGAGCAAACGCCTTTGCCATTTTCATCGTGTCCACCGATTCCTGTTGAGGTTAGTTGCCCGCCACCGTCATTCGCGACAGTTTCAATGTGGGTGACGCGACCGTGCCCCGAAACTCCAGATCATTCCCGATCATTTCAATATTCATCAGTATCTCTTTCAGATTGCCCGCAATCGTGATTTCCTCCACTGGGTAGGTCAACTCGCCGTTCTCGATCCAGAGCCCGACCGCCCCCCGCGAGTAATCGCCGGTGACATGGTTTACTCCGAATCCGATCATCTCGACCACGTACAGGCCCCGCTTCACGGAACGAATGATCTCCTCCGGGCGATGGTTCCCCGGCGCGAGGTGGAAATTCGTGTGCGAAACGGACGGGACATCCCCGACGCTCCGGACCGCGTTGCCGGTGGAACGCAGCCCCAGTTTCCGGGCGGAATAGGTGTCCAGCAGATAGCTTTCCAGTATTCCGTTCCTGATCACGGTCGTCTTCCTCGTCGCCAGCCCCTCGCCGTCGAACGGCCGGGACCCCAGCGCGGACGGAATCACTCCGTCATCCAAAACCGTCACGGAAGAAGCCGCCACGGATTGGCCCAGTTCGCCGGCCAGAAACGAGACTCCTTTATAAACGGCGTATCCCGACACGCAGGCCGCGATGCTGCCGACCAGTTCGGACGCCGTTTCGGGATCGAAGACCACCGGCACGTCACAGGTCGAAATCTTACGCCCCCCCAGCCTCCGAAGCGCCCGCTGTGCGGCCGTGCGGCCCACGGCCTCGGGAGCGGCCAGTTCCTTCACTCTTCGTTTTGCCGAGTACCAGTAGTCCCGTTGCATCAACCCGTCCGCCGTGGCGATGGGTGATACCGAATAGGAGACCGAACCGACCGGATAACTTCCGACGACGCCATGGGTATTGGCATACACCACCCGCCGGCCGGCATGAGAGAGGTTCGCCCCTTCGGAATTGGTGATGCGTGCATCATAATCCAACGCCGCCGCTTCGGCCTGAACGGCCAGATGAATCTTATCCTCTATCTTCCATCCGTGAAGCGACTCGTCGTACAGACCCAGATCCGGCGAAACCAGCGGCGACGGCTCCGGAAGACCGGCATGGGGATCTTCGGCCGTGCTCCGCGCCAGATGACAGGTGTCCTCCACGAGCCGATCCAGGGACTCCCTTGAAAAATCGGAGGTTGAGCAGACCGCGGTGCGCTGGCCGAAAAAAAGCCTCAAGCCCAGCCGTTTTTCATGGGCGTTGCTCAGTTTGTCGACCGATCTGAGCCGCACCTGAACATCGAAGCTGTCGCCCTCCACGATCACGACATCGCCGGACGATGCCCCCTTGGTCGTCGCCTTTTTCAATAATTCGCCTGCCAGATTTTCGTATTGAACCATTTTATCCCCGCGTCCCGCCGACCGTGATACTGTTGATTTTTATCGTTGGAAGACCGACGCCCACCGGCACGGACTGCCCGTCCTTGCCGCAGGTGCCGACCCCGGCATCCAGCTTAAGATCGTTTCCGACCATTGTCACGCGCTTTAACACGTCCGGGCCGTTCCCGATCAGCGTCGCGCCCTTCACCGGCACGGTCACTTTTCCGTCCTCGATCCGGTAGGCCTCACTGGCCGAGAAGACGAACTTCCCGCTGGTGATATCGACCTGCCCGCCTCCGAAGGATACGGCATACAGGCCGTTCTTAACCGAACGAATGATCGCGTCCGGATCGGAGTCCCCCGCCAGCATGAAGGTGTTCGTCATGCGCGGCATCGGGATGTGCATGAAACTTTCCCTGCGGCCGTTTCCGGTCGGGGCCATTCCCATCAACTTGGCATTCAGTTTATCCTGGAGGTAGCCCTTCAATATTCCTTTTTCGATCAGGACGGTCCGGTGGGTGGGCGTCCCTTCGTCGTCAACGTTTAAGGAGCCCCGCCGGCCCGGAATCGTTCCGTCATCCACAACGGTGCAAAGCTCCGAGGCCACCGGCTTGCCGATCAAATCGGTGAAGGCCGAGGTCTGTTTACGGTTGAAGTCCCCTTCCAATCCGTGCCCGATCGCCTCATGGAGCAGGATCCCAGGCCATCCCGGACCTAGGACGACATCCATCGTTCCGGCCGGCGCATCCATGGCCGAAAGATTTAAAATGGCCTGACGGGCGGCCTCTTTCGTATACTCTTCAAAACGGCCGTTCTCCAAAAAGAAGGAATAGTCGCCGCGACCGCCGCCGCCGAAACTGCCGACCTGCCGGTTTCCATTCTCCTCCGCGATGCAGGTCACGTTGAGCCGGGAAAGGGGCTGGATATCACCCACGATCATGCCGTCGGAGGTTACGATCAGTATCACCTTGTGCTCGCTGGAGAAGGACGCCATCACCTTTGTGATGCGCGGATCGTAGCGCCGGGCCAGGATATCAATCCGGTTCAACAGATCGATCTTCTTCTGAATCGTGATATCCGAAACCGGCGTCTGGATCGGGTAGAGATCCCGTTGGGCGGAGCCGCTTCGAACCGGCACCGGTTTTCCTACGGTCGAATCATCCGCAATGTATCGCGCCGTTCGCGCGGCCTCCTCCAGATTTTTAACGGTGATCTCGTCCGAATAGGCATACCCCGTCTTCTCTTCGGCCACGGCCCGAACCCCGACGCCCTGACCGACCGATTTCACGGCCTTCTTCACCATGCCCTCTTCAAGGCTGACCGACTCGTTCGTCCGGTATTCGAAATAAAGGTCGGCATAATCGATCCGTTTTCCCAATGCCTTGCCGACCGTCTGCTCCAATTGAAGCGTATTCAGATTAAATTTTTTGAGGAAAAAGTCCTCGGCCTTTGTGAGCTCTTTGGCCACCATGCGTCCTTTCTATTGATTTAAGGGATGTTTACGACGGTATTATACGGGGAAATGCGTCGAGGGTCAATAAGAAATAAAGGGAAGGCCGGGGTAAAACAACGGGCGTATCATCATAACCCATTGTTTTGTTTTATTTAATCATCAATTTTAAACCACGGTTAGAATACGGTGATCTCATCACGGCAGTCGACGGATCAATTTTGTTACTTCTTCTTTTAATTCAGGTATTTCTGCCATATTATTTTGAATCGCCCCTAGGATCTTTTCCAGCCGGGCCTTACGGGTCATCTCCTTGTCCATCGCCACCTTTTCATCCAATTGCCGGTAGGCTTCGGGCAGTCGGGGTTCCAGTTCCGGACGGAGGGACTGGATCCCCTCAAGAATCTGATGGATGATCGGGTCTATCTTTGGGGCCATGGTAAAGGATCCATCCTCCATCATCAGCGCAGCACCTGCTCCATCCTTGAGTGGAACCACCTTTTTTATTTTTTTGCCAAGGCATTCGGACCAGCTTAAGAAAAAGCCTGGAAATGATTTGATGAATGCCGTCTTCTCCTCATTGGCGGCCCATTTTTCTTCGCTTGAAGACATTGTTTTCTCCGATTTTTTAGGGGCTCGCGTCGCCCCCTCCCCGGGCAAAGCCCGGGAGCCTCCCCCTCTCGCTCGCGTTGCTCGCTGGGAAGAGTCGTCTCTACGTTGTATTCCGATCCTTCATTAACAGCCGCTCGACCACTTCTCCCTTGACGATATGCCGGTCCATGATCTCATCCGCGTCCTGGACGGTCCGGACCGTGTACCAGATCCCTTCCGGATAGATCACGACGGACGGACCGTTTGCACAATGATCCAGACAACCGGCTTTATTCGCCCGAACCATCCCTTTCAACCCGCGCTTCTTCACTTCGGATGAAAAATGCTCCTGAATCTGTTTTGAGTTCTTCGCCCAACAGGATCCCCGCGGATCATCCGGCATCCGTTCATTGATACAGACAAAGATATGTTTTTTAAAACCGGGCATCAGAAATCTCCAGATAGATAAACGTTTAAATGACGTTCAACCGATCGGGCCAGCGCGTCGAGATTGTACCCCCCCTCAAGGCAGGACAGGACCCTTCCCTGACAATGAACACGGGCCCAGTCGTTAACCATCCGCGTCATCTCCCCAAAACCATCCTCGGTCACGCGCATGTTGGCCAGCGGATCATCCCGATGGGCGTCGAAGCCGGCCGAGATCAGGATGAAGTCTGGCCGAAACGCCTCGACGGCCGGACGAAGCGATTTCTCGAAGACCGCCATGTATTCATCATCTCCCTTGCCGGGTGAAAGCGGACAGTTCAACGTATAGCCTTCCCCTGCGCCGCGGCCGTGTTCGTCCGCCCGTCCGGTTCCGGGATAAAGCGGAAACTGGTGAATGCTGAAGTAAAAGACGGTCGGGTCCTCCTCAAAGATATGCTGCGTCCCGTTTCCGTGATGGACATCCCAGTCGACGATCATTATTTTTTTAAGACCGTGCCGGCGTTGCAGGTAACGCGCCGCGATCGCGACGTTATTCAAAAGACAGAATCCCATGGCGCGGTTGGACTCGGCATGATGACCGGGCGGACGCACGGCACAAAACGCGTTTTTGAACCGCCCCGCCAGGATCCCATCCGCCGCGGTTAACATCCCCTCCACGGCCAGGAGCGCCGCGCGATACGACTCGGATGACATCAATGTATCGGCATCAATGTGTGCGATCCCGGTCTCCGGCCGAAGATGTTCAAGCCGGCTGAGATGGCCGGGTTGATGCACCTGCGCGATCCAGTCCGAAAGATCGGGCCGCGGCGGGCCGGGACGGACCCCCGTCAATCGTTTCATCAAACCCGTCTCCTCCAAACGGCTGCTAATGGCCTTCAAACGAAGAGGTGATTCCGGATGATAACCTCCGGTGTCATGCAAAAGGTAATCGGGATGATAGATCAAACCGGTGCTGTCCACGGCCCTTATCCTAACATAGGGTGATCGTCAGAACAAGCCGGGCGTCTTAAGATTTGGATTGCGGATTCAGGGGAGTTTCGTTACAATGGGGGCCGACCTTTGAGAAGACAGATGATGCGCGATCGTCAATGGCTCACCCCCTTTTTGATCATTCTCCTTGCCAGCTGCAGCCCGCGAACACCCGCTCCGCCGCCGCCCGAGATGTTTAACACCCCGTCCAGCTATCCCGTCGGCGTTAACCCGACCGGAATCGCCGCGGCCGACGTAAACCATGACGGAAATCTGGACTTGATCACGCCGAACTTCGGAAGCAACGACCTTTCCGTCCTCCTTGGAAACGGCGACGGGACCTTCCAGGATCAAAAACGCACGGCCGTGGGGATCGAGCCGAAATCGATCGCGGTCGGACGGTTCGACGCCGATCCGTATCCGGACGTCGCGGTCATTCATCATTCCGATGCCGTCCTGTTGATCCTGTCCGGTGACGGGAGCGGAAATTTTCATCCGACCCAGCGCGAAGATCTGCACAAGACACCGACGGCCATTGTGGCGGCCGATTTTAATGGCGATGGGAATCTCGACCTGGCCGTCTCATTGATGCTGGACCGCGTCCTGATTTTTACCGGGGACGGTCACGGCCGGTTTAAACAAACCTATGCGTTCGATCCGGGCGATACCCCGACTTCGATGGTAGCGGCCGACATGAACCATGACGGGTATATGGACCTGGTGATCGCCAACAATGGGTCGATGAAACCGGGACTGGCCATTTATTGGGGAAAGGGGGACGGAACGTTTGAAAGGTCGCAACACTACCCCACGCGTCTCCGTCCCTTGATCGTCAATACCGGGGACTACAATGGGGACGGATTTACCGACGTGGTGGCGATTTACAGTTCCGAAAGCACGCTGGCCCTTTTTCTTGGCGGCCGCGACGGCACGCTTCAGGATGGGATCAACTTCGGAGCGGAAGGGGGACCGACGTCTGTCCTGATGGGCGATTATAACCACGACGGCAAACAGGACATCCTGATCACGAATAACCTAAGCAACCATTTTTCGATCGCCTTCGGAAAGGGAGATGGAACATTCGCTTATCCTCCCGTCAGTTATCGGACGGGCGACGGGCCCTTCGCCGTCATCGATGGGAAGTTCAATAAAGAGAGCTCAAACGGACTGGCGATCGCGAACAATGTGAGCAACACCGTCTCGATCTACCTCGCCAAAGAACACCCCTCGGCCGGAAAACCATAACCTCGGGGCGACCCGCTCCTATTTCCTCTGCACCAGCCTGAAGGTCATGCTCATCCCCGGCTGCAGACTGTTGCTTTTGGCAAAACCGGCTGCGGCCTGCATCACGTAAAGAGCCTCCGGCTCCTTCGGGCCATACGTAGGACAGGGATCCGTCGCACAGGGCGGGGCGGCCTCCTCGACATGCAAGATCTTTCGGTCACGGTCCATCCAGATCATGTCGATCGGAAAGTGACTGTTCTTGGTCCAGAGTCGGTGCGAATCCTCGTCTTCATAGATAAACAGCATCGCGCCGTCGGGAGGAAGCTTCTTGGCGAAAAACAGCCCGACAACCTGTTTTTCAGGGCTCTCGGCCACCTGGGCGAGAATCTGCTTTCCGTTGGGAAGCTCGACCATGAAATAATTGATGTCCTGATTGCCCATCATCAACGGCATGGCGATTCCCAGTGTCACAAGGGCGAACAAGAGGAAGGCTCCTTTCTTAAGATTCTTTTTATCGAGGGCCATGGCACGTATCATAGGTTCAGCCAAGTAAAAAGTCAATCCAATCGGGATAAAAAAAAGCCCCTCCGTTTCCGGAGGGGCTTTTGTCAAACAGAGAATCCGGCCTTATTTGAAACGATACGTGGCCGAAAGCATCGAGGACAGCGTCTCCGCCACACCCGAAACCACGTAGGTGCCGCTGAACAGAATATCCTGATTGATCACCGCGTCCAGCATCAGGTTATCCGCAACGGCCCAGCCGAACCCCATACTCACGGTGGCAGTACCGTCGGCAACCTTCGTAACTTTGCTGGCACCCGCTGTGGTGCAAGTCGGGTCCACATTCTTACAGTCCGTGGTGTTGTAGAGCGCACTGGACAGACCGATACGCGTCTTCACCACTTTAAAGGTCTGGTGCTCGACCGCGACATTCACGGGAATGGTCAAGTTCGAGGTCGTCGTTTTCGATCCAGCCGGCTTTGGCTTGGCTTCGGTGGACGTGGATGCGATCCCGACACCGGCCACCAACAGCGTGTTCGGATTGGGCATCGAGTTCACGGCCGTATCGACGCGAATGGTATTGGATGTCAGTCCGACCTTGGTCCCCCCTGTAGCCTTCAACGAGGCGTCACCCAAGAGGATCTGGCCCGTGGTCAACAGTTTGGCGTTGCCGCCCAATCCGGTGTGGAGCCGTCCGAGCAGCGCGACATTGATGGCCCCATCGGTTTGGACTTTTGTGGTGCCGTTGTTGGTTTCAAAAGAAGGCATTCCAAGATTGAGTGCGACATCGAGCATGTTGTTCATGACCAGTCCGCCGACACCCAGATTGATCTCGGAGGCGTCATTCGTTGTTTTAACGCCCGCAGTCTTCACATCTGCGGCACGAGAGGCATAGCTCAGATAGAAACCGAGCGGCATGCCGTGCGTGGCGTAGAACAGATCAAACCGATTGTCTAGCGGAGCCGTCAAAGGCGCAACACCCGGTAAGCCCCCAATCGCGGTCGCGGCCGCATTGAGCGGACCGGCATACGGCCGGCCAAGATAGACGCCCCAACCCCCGTAGGAGACATCCATGTTCATACCACCCCATTGAGAACCAAAACCAATACCGTCCTGGTTTGGACCCAGACCAGCGCCACCCCCGATGGATGGGTTTGCAGCCGTATACGTTCCGAGTTCACCATAGACGTTATTTTTGTAATTGCTGAGCTGTGCGGGGTTGATAAAGATATTAAAATCATCCTCAATCTGCCAGTTGGCCACACCCATACCCGCCATGCGGGAATCCCTCGTCGGGTTGCTGATGACCTGGGCTGATGCGGTTGAAGCGAAGAGAAGGGTTAAGAATACTGCAGCAAGTTTCTTCATGCTCTGTTCCTCCTTTATTGAGTGTGCATCCGGAAAACAACTGCAACATCAAATAACGCGGAGTACCCTTGCACTACGTATGCAAACAACCTTGGAACCTGCTGTGTTTTGCGATCGACCGGTTCACCCCCTTTCAAATCCGTTCCGTTCGACCGAGGCGTTAATGACCGCAATCCGAGGCATCCCCCATGCCGAACAACGATCGTTACCGATAACAAAATTGTCGGCACTATAACATGGGTCGAAAAAAGTGTCAAGTTTTTTTTCTGATTTATCAAGCTGAAAGAGCGTCGGAGAGTCCCGGGTTAAACCGTCAGAAGACGAAACCGCGTCTTCCAGGCCCAGAGCCGCTCCTCCCTTCGCTTGTATCCCGGAGAGCGTTTGAACATTTCCAACGCGACTCGATAGACCGTGACGGCCTTGTCCCTCTCGCCGGCCCGTTGATAGGCCAGCCCCAGAAGATAATGTCCTTCGACGCTGGAAGAGAAAATGGACCGGAATCGCTCGAGCCGCTCCGCGGCCTGCCCCACCTGTCCCTGGTGCAACAGGAATTCACCCCAGCGAAGGGAGGGCTCGCCGTACCGGAGTTTTGGACTGCGTTCCAACGCCAGCCGGATTAAATCTTCCCCTTCCGGCACTCTTCCGGTCCAAAGGTAGGCCAGCCCGAGGTCGCAGATCGTCTCATCCGATTCCGGCATGCGCTCCATCGCCATTTGAAGATGCGGCGCCGCTTCATGAAAGCGGCGGGCTTCAACCAACAGTCGTCCCAGATCGCGGCGGGCCGCGGCGTCATGAGGATTGATATCGAGATCCCTCAAAAGCGCCCGGATCGCGGCGGCGCGCCGGAACCGACCAAACAGCCGCCGGGATAGCCCGATGAACTGATAATCGACGGCAAGATAGAAGACCAGAATCACCAGCAGCGCGATCACCGGGCTGCCGGTCAGGAGGGTGATCAAGAAGAATAGGAAGAGATTCCGCATCAAACTAAAACGACCGTTTGGCCAGTTTTTCGAGCGCCTGTTTGGCCGCCTGCTGCTCGGCTTCCTTCTTGCTCCGGCCCCGGCCGATGCCGAAGACCTCCTCCCGGATCGTCAGCTTGACCTCAAACTGTTTCTGGTGATCGGGACCCGACTCACTTAAAACGCGGTAGGTCGGCAGAACGTCGTATTCCCGCTGGCAGCATTCCTGAAGCTCGGTTTTGTAATCCATGTCGTCCTGATGCGGGTCGGAGCGATGCATTTCGTCGTCAAAGATCTTCAGGAGCACCGTGCGGGCGGTCTCAAATCCGCCGTCCAGATAGACTGCCGCAATCACGGCTTCCAGGGCGTCCGCCAGCAGCGACGGTTTTTCCCGGCCTCGGGTCCGTTCTTCACCCCGACCGAGCGACAGAACGTCGCCGACGCCCAGCCGCTTCGCGACGCGGGCCAGGGTGACCTCGCTCACGATCCGGGCCTTCATTTTGGAAAGATCGCCCTCGGTCGAGAGCGGGTAGAGCGCGATCAGGCCCTCGCTGACCACCAGATCCAGAACGGCATCGCCCAGGAATTCCAACCGTTCATTATCCTGCGCCGCCCGGTCTTTTTCGGTAACGCGCAGTTCATTCAGATAGGACTTATGGGTAAGGGCTTCGCGCAGAAGATCCGGCTTGTGGAAGGAGTACCCTAAGGTTTTTTGGAATGGATCGAGTGATTCGACCGACATAACGGCCATTCATTGTGCTTCATATTTTTTAAAGATCAGACAGGCGTTTGTTCCTCCGAAACCGAACGAGTTCGAGAGGGCCGCGCCCGGCTGCGCCTTCCGCGCGGTGTTGGGGACACAATCCAGATCGCACTCGGGGTCCGGATTCTCGTAATTGATCGTGGGCGGAATGATGCCGTGAACCAGCGCCAGGACGGTAAAGACCGCCTCGATCCCTCCGGCCGCTCCCAACAGATGACCGGTCATGGATTTGGTGGAACTGACCGGGATCCGTTTGGCCTGGTCTCCGAACACGGTCTTGATCGCCAGCGTCTCGATTTTGTCCGCAAACGTGGAGGTGGCATGGGCATTGATGTAGCCGATCTCGTCCGGTTTCAACCCCGCATCCTTGAGCGCCAGCGACATGCATCGAATCGCGCCCATCCCGTTGTCCGGCGGCGCCGTGATGTGATAGGCGTCAGCCGTCATGGCATAGCCGACCAGTTCGGCGTAGATCCGCACGCCGCGCCGTCACGCCGACTCCAACTCTTCCAGCAGCAGCAGACCGGCGCCCTCGCCCACCACAAAACCGTCGCGTTCCCGGTCAAACGGCCGGCTGGCATGGATGGGGTCATTGTTACGCGTCGAGAGGGCGCGCGAGGCCGCGAACCCGGCCACGGCGAGAGGCGTGATCGCGGCTTCCGCCCCCCCGGCAATCATCGCGTCGGCTTCGCCCCGCTGGATGATCCGGAAAGCATCCCCGATGCAGTTGTTCCCGGTGGCGCAGGCCGTGACCGCGCAGGAGTTCGGCCCCTGCAGACCGTATCGGATTCCAATCTGGCCGGAGGCCAGATTGATGATCGTCATCGGAATGAAAAACGGGGTGATCCGCTTGGGGCCCTTTTCAATGAGGACATTGTGCCACTCTTCGATGGCATGGAGACCGCCGATCCCGGAACCGACATAGACGCCGATCCGCTCCGCGTTCTCCGTCGTCACCTTCAATCCGGAATCATCCATCGCCATCTGGCTGGCCGCAATGGCGTAATGAATGAAGGTATCCATCTTCTTGATTTCTTTTTTATCGATATAATTCGCGGGATCAAAACCCTTCACCTCGGCCGCGATCTGCACCGGCATATCGGCTAAATCAAACCGCGTGATGCGGCCCACGCCGCTGATTCCATCGCAGAGGGCCTTCCACGTCGGCTCCACTCCGATTCCCAAAGGAGTCACTGTCCCCAAACCTGTCACGACCACACGGCGCTTCAGAACCACACCTCCCTTGTCATGCCGCAACCATCCGGATTAGGCCCGTTCTTTGATGTAATCAATGACGTTTTGCACCGTAAGGATTTTTTCGGCGTCTTCGTCCGGGATTTCGATTCCGAACTCCTCCTCAAAAGCCATGACCAGTTCGACCGTATCCAGCGAATCCGCACCCAGATCATCCACAAAGGAGGCATCCGGCGTCACATCCTCTTCATCCACTCCAAGTTGCTCGATAATAATCTTTTTCACCTTTTCATCCGCGGCTGCCATTGGTTTTGCACCTCCCGTCTTGAGTTGATAATTGAAAATTCAAACGATGTCTCTTCAGACCATCAACATGCCGCCGTTGACATGAATCACCTGCCCTGTAATATACCCGGCCTCCTCCGAAACCAGGAACCGGACCGCATGGGCGATATCCTGGGGCGTTCCGAGCCGGCCCAGCGGAATCTGCTTCATCAGGACTTCCCGCACATCGGGCGACAGATCCCGGGTCATCGCCGTATCAATGAATCCGGGTGCCACGGCGTTGGCCGTGATTCCGCGGCTGGCGTATTCACGCGCAACGGACTTTGTAAAACCTATCAGGGCCGCCTTGGACGCGGCATAGTTGGCCTGACCGGCGTTTCCCATCACGCCCACGACGGACGCAATGCTGACGATTCGTCCCCGGCGATTCTTGGTCATCACCGGCAGCACCGATTTTGTGCAGTGAAAGGCGCCTTTCAGATTGACGTTCAGAACCAGATCCCAATCCTCCTCTTTCATCCGAACGAGGAGACCGTCGCGGGTAATCCCCGCATTATTGATCAAAATGTCGATCCGTCCGAACTCCTTAATCGCCCGATCCGCCAACTCTGCCACGGCCTTGCCGTCCGTGACGTTGGCCTCCACTGCAAGACATTTGATGTCGCCGACGGCGAGTTCCTTGGCCGTCTGTCGGGCCTCGTTCAGGTTCACATCCGATATCACCAGATGGGCGCCGCCCTCTGCCAGGCTTTGCGAGATCGCCTTGCCGATGCCGCGGGCCCCTCCCGTTACAATGGCCACCTGTCCCTTTAGATTCATGCCTACCCCCTGCCTACTGATTTAAAAGACTCCTGGATCACGCGGTCAACTCACGGAGAGTTGACTCCAAACTGTCCGGATCTTCCACGTGACAGATCGTCGCATCCTTTGCGATCCGTTTGACCAGGCCGGATAGAACCGTCCCCGGACCGATCTCGACAAAAGCCGTTACGCCGTCCTGAACCATCCGCTGCACGGTGTCCACCCAAAGTACGGGAGCCGCCAACTGCCCAACCAGCGCTTTCTTTGCCGAATCCCCCGACGTAATCGGTGCGGCATCAAGATTGGTCACGACCGGAATCTGAAGCGGGAGGAGCGTTACCCTGGACAGATCCCGTGCGAGCCGTTCAGCCGCCGGCTTCATCAAAGCGCAATGCGAAGGAACACTGACGGCCAGCGGAATGATCCGTTTTGCGCCTCGCTCCTTGGCCAGAGCCATTGCGGCCTCAACCGCGCGTCGCTCGCCCCCGATCACGATTTGGACCGGCGAATTGATATTGGCGGCCGAAACAACCCCATGCCCGGACGCCGCCTTGCAGATATCCTCCACGGCCGCCCGATCCAGACCCAGGATCGCCGCCATCGCACCGGCGCCTTCCGGAACAGCCTCCTGCATATACCGGCCGCGGTTTTGCACCAAGGCCACGGCATCCGGGAAGGTCATGCTGCCAGCCGCGACAAGCGCGGTATACTCTCCCAGGCTGTGGCCGGCCAGCATCGAGGCCGAAAGTCCCTTTTCCTTCGCCAAGGTCCAGGCGGCCACGCTGGTCGTCAGAAGCGCCGGCTGCGTGTATTCGGTCCGATTCAACTGATCGTCCGGGCCCTGATGACAGAGCCGAGCAACATCATACCCCAGCACCTTCCCGGCCGCATGGTAAATCTCCCGGACCGACTCGGAGGCCTGGTACAATCTGGCACCCATTCCGACGTGCTGGGAACCCTGGCCTGGAAACAGAAAAGCAACCGTCATTTTCAAATGACTGAGATATTGCTTAAATTAGTTCCTGAAGTCAACAAAAAAATAACCTGAAATTGAGTAAAATTCAGGCGACCCGGTATCCCTGAATCGGCAACGGATTGAGACAACCTTTGGGAGAAATCGCTTACACCAAAAGGCGGGATCGCTCAGCTTTGAAGAAGAACCTGATCATGATCATCCGCTTGTCCCGGGGCGCCCGACACCCGTTTTACCATCGTACAAGGGCCGAAGCCCATGTCAGCCCCGCGCCGAAGGCCTCAAACAACACCAAATCACCGTCCTTGACCCGGCTCTGACGAACCGCCTCGTCCAAGGCGATCGGAATGGACGCCGCCGAGGTATTGCCGTACCGCTCCACATTGAGCATGACTTTTTCCACCGGCAGACCCAGGCGTTGGGCCACGGCCATGATGATCCGGATATTGGCCTGGTGCGGAATCAGCAGGGAAAGTTCGGACGGTTGAACATGCGCGTCTTTCAGGGTTTCATAGACCGCCTCTTCCAATGTCCTCACGGCCACTTTAAAGGTTTCGTTCCCTTTCATTTTAATAAAGGGTTTCCGCTCGGCCAGCATGGATGCGGACGGAGGAAGTCGGGAACCGCCGCCCGGCACCTGGATGAGGCTCCACAGCCTTCCGTCCGAATGCAGGTGGGTGGATAAAATCCCATGGTCGCCCTGGGTCCGTTGAAGGACCGCCGCACCGGCGCCGTCACCGAACAGGACGCAGGTATTCCGGTCGGTCCAATCGATGATCCGGGACATCACCTCGCTGCCGATGATCAATACAGTCTTGTAAACCCCGTTGCGGATATACTGATCGGCCACCGAAAGGGCGAACAGAAAACCGGAACAGGCCGCGGACAGATCAAACGCCGCAGCCTGACGCGCCCCGAGTTGATCCTGAACAATGCAGGCCGTGGATGGGAAAAACATATCGGGTGTCGTTGTCGCCACGATGATCAGATCCAGATCGTTTGCATCGATTCGGGCCATCTCCAAGGCCCGGCGGGCCGCGTGAACGGCCAAATCCGATGCCGCTTCGCTTTCATCCGCGATCCGTCGTTCCCGGATGCCGGTCCGCTCCACGATCCAGTTTTCGGTCGTGTCCACGAGGCGTTCGAGATCCCGGTTCGTCATGATCCGCTTGGGAAGGTAGGAACCGGTGCCGATGATTCGGGTCTTCATTCAGTCTCGTTTGGGGGAATGGAGATACTCTTCGTGCACTTTGTTGTAGAGGGCCATGCTCGTTTCGATATCTTTGTAGAGGGCCATGCTCGTTTCGATATCTTTCTGAATCCGTTCGTTTACCTGGCCCTCCGCCTGGGTCTTGGCCACCCGGATGGCGTTCTTGATCGCTTTGGCGGACGACCGTCCATGGCAGATAATCGAAATCCCGTTCACACCCAGGAGCGGAGCGCCGCCGTACTCGGCATAGTCCACCCGTTGCCGGAACCGCTGAAACGCGGGACGGAGGAAGAGATAGCCCAGCTTGCCTCCGAGCGTCGCCGCGATTTCGCGTTTTAAAAGCTTACCCAACGTATCCTCAAGTCCCTCGCTGATTTTCAGGGCGATATTGCCGATGAAACCGTCGCAGACAATCACATCGGCCGTTCCCGAATAAACGTCCCGGCCTTCGACGTTGCCGATGAAATTCAGCGGGCTGGCTTTGAGGATCTTGAAAGCCTCTTTGGTCACCTCGTTGCCTTTGGTATCCTCCTCACCGATGCTGAGCAGACCGATCTTCGGTTGAGTTTTTTGCAAAACCCACTCGGCATACTCATGCCCCATGGTCGCGAATTGAAACAGATGAAGCGGTTTGCAATCGACGTTGGCGCCGACGTCCAGAAGGACGGCGCTGCCCGTCAAGGTCGGCAGAACGGTTGCGATCGCGGGACGCTCCACACCCTGGAGCGGGCCGAGGATGAAGAGCGCGGTGGCCATGGTGGCGCCGCTGTTCCCCGCGCTGATCACGGCCACGGCATCACCTTTTTTGACCTGTTCGGTCGCCACCCAGATGGACGAGTCCCGTTTTCGTCGGATGACAACGGAGGGGGCCTCTTCCATTTCCACTTTCTGGGCCGCATGCACAATGGAGACATCGAGCCCAGAAAGGTCATGCCGGCCAAGATCCTTTTGGATCACGGCAGAATCGCCGACCAGAAGAATCCCGATGCCGTACTCTCTTGCGGCCAGAACGGCCCCTTCGACAATCGGGCCGGGCGCGCTATCCCCCCCCATTGCGTCAACGGCTATTTTTATTGAAGCGGCCGTCACCGTTGGAGTCCCCCGATCGTCCGAATTGAATCCGAACCGTTTCGATTAGGTTTCTTTGATCGCAATGATCGTCTGACCTTTATAGGTGCCGCAGCTCAGACAAACATAGTGAGGCCGCTTGGGTTCATGACATTGAGGACAGAGAACCAAGCTAGGGGCCGATAGTTTCTTGTGGGTCCGCCGCTTATCCCTGCGGGCTTTTGATATTTTATGTTTTGGATGGGCCATACGATTTTAACCTCTCCTGATTATTTTTTAATGATCTTCTTCAATCTCTCTTGGAACGGCGTCATGGGTGGACCGGCCTCTTCCGCCACGCAACAGCACGCCAAACGGTTCTGGTCCGCCCCACATTGCGGGCAGAGCCCGCGACAGTCGGAACGACATAATGGGTAGGTTGGCAAGGCCAGCAGAATCTGCTATCTCACCAACTCCTCCAGATCCATCGTGTCCCCCGAGTAGGTGTGTTCGTCCAGTTCTTCCCGACGGAGTTCATGCAACTCACCCGGCGTCGTTTCGGATACCGATTCCCGGGGCTCCACATTGACCTGAAACGTTGCGCGCAACGGAAACGGAATCGCCACAAGACACCGAACGCACTGAAGCTCCGCCTCCGCGTCGGCTGCACCCGAAACATACACCGTGCGCTCCATGACGACCAGACGAGATTGGACGTGAATCGGCGCCACAAACTTGATGCCGGAGTCTTCTAAATCAAGCGCCGCCGGATCCATCTCGAACTGGAGATCAAGCCCTTCTCGAGGGATATCGGACAACGAAATCCGCATACAAGACCTCAATAAACTTTCAGATTATAGGGATGAGACACTCATTTGTCAAGGGAAATGGCCTCCAAAAAACGGAACTCATGCAACACATTGCAAACTTGGTCAAAAAACAGGATAATGGCTTTATGAAAAAATACACGTCTGATTCCTCAGGACAGTTGCGGGTCGGACTTCTCCTGTTTCTGACCCTCATCGGGGCTTGTGTCTATCTCGGTTTTCAGTTGGCCCCCTATTGGATCAATGCCTACGAGATGAAGGATGTTCTGGCCGAACAGGCCAGAACATCGGAACTGGCCTCGGACGAAACGATCCGGGCGGCCATCATCGAGAAGGCCGATCGACTGGGCATCGCCCTCACAGATCAAGACATCGATATTGACCGGTCTCCAACCGCAATCTCGATCTCGATCACCTGGCAGTTTGATTACAACTTCTTCGGACTGTACACCCATACCTTTGCCTTCTCTCCCCAGGCAACGTTTAGCCACCAGTGAAACCCGTTTCGCTCATCGCGAGTGTCGCCTGAGGGCTCATGGCAAGCGATGACTCCTTGCGCCCATTCATTCGAAAATATCCGGCCGCCGCGATCATGGCGCCGTTATCCGTACAATAGCCCGGGCTGGGGATTTTAAGCTGGAGGCCGCGTTCCTTGCAAATCTCCGTCAGCTGTCGTCGGAGGACGGTATTGGCGGCGACCCCGCCGGTCACGAACACGGTCCGGACCCGACGACGATCCGCCGCGGATAGGGTCTTTTCCACCAATACGTCCACGATGGCCTGCTGAAAAGCGGCCGCGACGTCCGGAGTGTTAACATCGGATGCGCTTGGAAAACCGGATCGCTCCAGATAATAGCGCAGCGATGTCTTCAACCCGCTGAAACTCATGTCCAACGAATCGTGATTGAGACAAGGTCTTGGAAAAGTTAATCGCGTCGGATCGCCCGTCCTGGCAATCCGATCAATCGCCGGTCCTCCCGGATAAGACAACCCCATCATCTTGGCGCCCTTGTCAAAAGCCTCCCCCGCGGCATCGTCAACGCTTTGACCCAACGATTTCAAAGGACCATGAACCGGAACATAATAGAGCATGGTATGACCGCCGGAAACCACCAAGGCCACGGCCGGGAGATGCACAATGCGATTCTCCAGATGGACAGCCGCAATATGCCCTTCCAGATGGTGAACACCGATCAGCCTCAAGTGGTGGCGATAGGCCAATGCCTTCGCATAGGACAGACCCACCAACAAAGCCCCCATCAGACCGGGGCCCTGCGTCACAGCGATTCCGGACAAATCTTGAAAATCGATTTTTGCTTTATCCATGGCGGCACAGACCACATTCGAAATCACAGCAACATGCTGGCGACAGGCCAGTTCCGGAACAACGCCGCCATATTTTCGATGAATCGGAACTTGGGTCGATAGAACATTGGACAAGACCTCCCGTCCGTCTCTGACAACAGCGGCAGCCGTTTCATCGCATGATGTTTCTATGCCCAAGAGAAGCACGTTACTCCCGATTAAGATTTATTTGAGATGCACATGAAAGCTAAGGCAAACGATCGAGATGTTTTTTTACCAGTTGTACGGCCTGCTCATGTTTACGAGTAGCCAGCGCCAGGAAGGTTTGATACTGTCGCTTTGACTCCTCAAAATATCCGGCCCGTTCGAGTAAAACCGCATAGTTCAAGTGCGGGTCCGGAAAATTCGGCTGGGTCGTAACCGCCTTTTGATAAAGGCGCTTGGCTTCCTCCAAGCGGTTCTGCCGCTCATAGAGGAGTCCAAGATTGTTCATGGCTTGAACATTTCTAGCGTCGAGCCGTAACGCCGACTGATAACGCGACTCGGCCTCTCCATCGCGACCCTGTTTCTTGAAAACCAGCCCGAGATCCGTCTGAATCGCCGATGACTCCGGGTCTAAAGACACCGCCAGCAATAACTCCCGCTCCGCCTCCGAAAGCTTTCCCTGCTCAAGATAACTTACGCCTGATTTTTCATGAGAAGCCGCCGTGCTTTTTGAATTCACGGGTTCCGGCTGAGGAGATGGCTTAGAAAAAGTGGCGCGGTCTCCGGAGCTTGACGGCGCGGGAAGTTCAACCGATGGTGAGGGGGAAAAAACGGCTTGAACCCGACGGGTTGCGAAAATACGAGTTAAGGCGTCGCGCTCCACGTATGCGAGAAATGCGACTGCCATGATAATGGTGAAAAGACCGATCCGAAGAAGAATATCTTTAGAAAGAAAGGCGGACTGGGTGGCAAATCTGATCGTTCTAGATCCTTCAACCGCTGGCCCCGGGACTTCATCTCGAGTCGCTTTCTTCAGAGCCTCATGAATGATGCTCATAACACAACTTCACCCCATGAGCACAGGTCTCATCTGCAATCACTCAGCCGATCAAACCCCCGCCAGCACTTCATCTTCAACAAAAGCGAGCGCATTGTCTTTCAGGACCACCTTGATTCGCTTGGCGTCCTTGAAACGCCCCTTGATCAGTTCTTCAGACAACGGATCACCGATACTCTTTTGAATGACGCGCCGCATGGGTCGAGCCCCGTAGGCCGGCTCATAGCCCTCCTTGGTAAGCCATGCTTTGACTTCCGGGCTCACCTCGAGTTGAATGCCGCGATCGGTAAGCCGTTGGTTGACCTCCTCGATCAAGATATCCACAATTTTGATCAGATGCCGCTTCTCCAAAGGATGGAAAACGACAATCTCATCAACCCGATTCAAAAATTCCGGATTGAACCCCTTCTTCAACTCGGACAAGACATCGTCCTTCATACGGCCCCGTCTCTCTTCTTCCCCTTCTTTCTGGAATCCAAGCGAGGTTCCCTTGTGGATCAGCTTGGTCCCAAGGTTGGAGGTCATGATCAGAACACAGTTCTTGAAATCCACCTTGCGGCCAAGACTGTCGGTCAGACAACCATCCTCCAAGACCTGGAGCAGCATGTGGAAAATCTCAGGATGGGCCTTTTCGATCTCGTCAAACAAGACAACCGAATAAGGCCGGCGCCGGACCGTTTCGGTCAACTGCCCTCCTTCTTCGTAACCCACATACCCCGGAGGGGCGCCGACGAGCCGCGATCCCGTGAACTTTTCCATGTACTCCGACATGTCGATACGGATTAAAGCATTTTCGTCATCAAACAGGAACTCCGCCAGCGCTTTGGCCAGCTCGGTTTTTCCCACGCCGGTCGGTCCCAGGAAGATAAACGATCCGATCGGTCTCTTGGCTTCTTTCAATCCGGCCCGGGAACGCCGGATGGCGCGGCAGATGGCCGTAATCGCTTCTTCCTGTCCCACGATGCGTTTATGAAGCTCCTCTTCCATATGAAGAAGTTTCTGGGATTCCGCCTCTTCCAACTTATACAACGGAATCCCGGTCATTTTCGACACGACATACCCCACATCCTCTTTTGAGATCACCGGTCGATTTTTTTCCTGACTCTTTTTCCATTCCTGTTTCGCCTCTTCCAGCAGCCGTTTGTGCCGCTCTTCTTCCTCGCGAAGCTTGACGGCCTCTTCAAAATTTTGGAGCGTAACAGCCAGCTCTTTATCGCGGGTCACCCGTTTCAGTTCCTGCTCCAATGCTTTCAGTTCATCGGGCAACGAATAGCTCTTCATTTTCGCCCGCGAGCCGGTCTCATCAATCACATCAATCGCCTTGTCGGGCATGAAACGATCGGTGATGTAGCGATCCGACAGACGGACGGCCTCGACAATGGCCTCCTCCGTGATCTCGACACCATGGTGCTCTTCATACCGATCCCGAAGCCCTTTGATGATCTTGATGGTCTCCTCGGCACTGGGCGGCTGAACAAAGATCGGCTGGAATCGTCGCTTGAGGGCGCCGTCTTTTTCGATGTGCTTACGGTATTCATCCAGGGTCGTCGCTCCGATGCACTGAATCTCGCCCCGAGCCAGCGCCGGTTTGAGCATATTGGACGCATCAATGGAGCCTTCCGCCGCACCGGCGCCGACCAGCGTATGGAGTTCGTCAATAAAAATAATAATGTTTCCAGCCTGGACAATCTCCTTCATGACCACTTTCAATCGTTCTTCAAATTGTCCGCGATACTTGGTCCCCGCCACCAGGGAACCCAGATCCAAGGCGATCACGCGTCGGTTCAAAAGATTATCCGGAACTTCGGCCGAGACGATCCGCTGGGCCAATCCCTCTACGATCGCCGTCTTTCCAACCCCGGACTCTCCGATCAGGGCCGGGTTATTCTTCGTCCGCCGGCATAAAATCTGAAGAACGCGTTCGATCTCGTCCGCGCGACCGATCACCGGATCCAGAGCTCCCTCGCTCGCCATCTGGGTCAGGTCCCGGCCGAACTCTTCCAGCGCAGGGGTGTTGCTTTTCTTTTCTCGCTCGCGGGGAACGGATTTGCGGAGAAAATTAACCGTAAGTTGGCGTGCGGTGAGCAGGTTGGCTCCCAGACTTCGAAGTATCTTGCCCCCGATGCCTTCTTCCTCACGGAGAAGACCCAACAGAAGATGCTCGCTCCCGATATGGTTATGGCCAAGCAATCGCGCCTCTTCCACTGCAAACTCAATCACTTTTTTTACGCGAGGCGTGAATGGAATCTCGCCGAAGGTCATGGTGCTGCCGCCACTGGGCAGGTTCCGCTCAATCTCCAGACGAACCTGCTCGGGAGAAAGCCCCATCTTTTTTAAGATGGCCAACGCGATTCCATCCGTTTCCCTCAAGGTCGCCAGCGCCAGATGTTCGGTCCCGAGATAGTCGTTCTGATGGCGCTCGGCTTCTTCCCGAGCCAGGATGATGATCTTTCTTCCCTTATCCGTAAATCGCTCGAACATCGGACCTCCTCAGTCTTGACCGCGCTCACTGGAATAAGCCATGCAAATAAGAGAGGCTCTTGATTTCACTGTAAAAAAAATGGCATTTCTATAACGCCATCTGTTTTTTGCCTAACCTCTGAATCAGCGAATTTGCTTGATTTCATTGTAACCATTGGCCCTTCTATTGTCAAGATATTTCTCCCGACACCAGCCTTGTTTTCGACCGATGCAAAAGGCAAGATACGGATCGGGAGGGCTGGATCTCACTCAAATAACCGCATGAGGATGGCCTGAACGGACGGCTCGGACGGTATCGAATTGTGCCGGATGAATGGTGCGGCCCTGCCACTGGAACTCCGCCAGTTCGAACCCGATCTCCTGACTGAGTTTTTCCAGTTCGAAAGCTAGTTCAAGATCTTTTTTGCCTTCGAGGTGTCGGCGTTCATACATCCGGTCCCAGCAGAGCAAAATGGTTTCTCCCAAACAACCAAACACCTCATCCTTATGAAGAAGCCCGAAATCAAAAGAGCAATCCATGCCGGATAGCCGCCCGACCCCTCCTTCAACGACGATTACATCCGGTCGATTCTCCATTAAATCCAGGGGGGTGCTGGTTGGCCGACTATCATCAAGAATAAGGGTTCCCGGAGGAAGATCGGCCGAATTCAGAACCGCTGAAATCGCATTGGTTGCCGCCACGATGATATCGGCTTTTTGCATCGGAGAAATATCTTTTGAGACTTCAATGGGGGCTTTTGTCTGCTTGGCCAGTTCCTCCCCGAGTTCGGTAAGCACTTTGATCCGACGATCGACAAGAATAAGCCTTCCCACCTTTTCAGTCAACAGCTTACTCGTCAGTGAACCGACAAGGCCGGCTGCTCCGACAACAGCCACCGTGCAATCCTTTAGATCTAGTCCGGCCTTTTTGGCCAAATGCTCCGCACCCTGCTTGAGCAAAACAGACGTAAAGATACTACCGCTCGTAATCAAGGCCTTGACTCCGTCCAGCGACTCCCACTTCCCCCTCATAACCGATGCGGACAAAGCTCCCAGTCCGATCACTTTTGGACCCAACGTTTCACCGAGCCGAACGGAACGCAGGATTCTTTTTCGGGCCCGATCAAGATCCTTAAACATCTGCTCGGCCGTCAACGGACAGAAAACGACCCGCCCTCTCATTGGTTGACCCTCATGGGTTCTTATTCCAGAGATGGTCGGTCCAAAAACCGGCCAGAGGTGACGGGACAACCATTCGATAAACCAGCCCGGAGCCAATCGAAGCAAAGGGTACTTTCGATAAATGTCGGAGGGATAACGGGGATGGATGACAAAAACAAAGTCAACTGACCCGACCATAAATTGCACGATCGGCCTGGGGATCACATAAAGCAAACGATCGCGTAGGGTGCTCATTAAAGCTTTCATTATTTTGCAAGATCCCGGTTCATGATTCGCCCCCTAATTGTACTACACACTTTTCACGTGTCAACCTGTCATTTGTGCTTTAAAACTTTGGCTACTCAATTTGCCTCATTTTGTGATACTATTAACACTACATTCTTGGTTGGATTTCTTTGTTTTCGTTCTTCCTGATCGTAGGAGCCCGTGGAAACGAAAACGGTCATATTATTTGTAACCGCCGCCCTGAATCTCATACTTTCCCTGATTGTCTACAGCAGAGGGGGAAGAAACCCAATTACGCGTTCATATGCCGCAGCCGTCCTTTCGGTGGCGGCTTGGGCTTTTGGTCATGGCATGTATGCCCTGGCCGATAGCCAGTCATCGCTGTTTTGGTTTTACTTCACCTATGTGGCAGGCGCTTTCATCGCCTACTATTTTTTTAATTTTGCGAGGATATTTCCCAACCCCAATGACACACCCTCCATGCTCTTACCCGCAAGGTTATTGAGTATCGGTTTCCCGCTCTTGGTCTTTGCAGGCCTGCTTGCGCCGCACATATTAATTAAATCCTTTACACGGTCGGGTAGCGGAACGCAGGTCGTCTTCGTGATGCCGAGCTACTTTTTCTACTCCGTCGGCTTTTCTTTACTGATGGGATGGGGGTTCTTCCACCTTCTGATCCGGTATCGAGAGTCCACGGGCCGACAGAAGATGCAGATCCGTTACGTTGTAGCCGGAACCGGCATTGCGGCAGCATTTGGCAGCTACTTCAACCTGTGGCTGCCCTGGATGGGGGACACAAGCCTCATGTGGCTCGGACCTCATTTCTCCTTATTCATGATCGGGTTCATCTCTTATGCAATCGTCAAACATCGATTGATGGATATCCGTCTCATCCTGAGCCGTACCATCGTCTATTCATTACTGCTGGCCAGCACCTTGGTGCTGTACACCATGTTGATTCTGCTGGCACAGCAGTTTTTTCAAGACAGAACCGGCTATACAACCAGCCTTGTCATCGGCTCGCTATTGATTGCATTGGGTTTCGAACCGCTGAAGAGGTTGTTCCAAAAAACAACAGAAAAGGTATTCTTCAGAGGGGAGATGGATCCGCAGCGCCTGCTGGGTGAATTGAGCGAGACCTTCAGCATCGTGAGAGATCTGAATAATCTTCTCAAAAGCACCGCACAACAGTTGTCCAACGCCTTCCGCACCGATCATACCATCCTGGTTGCCTTGATGGATCACGGAGAACTGTCCGCAGCCGCCAGTGGAAATCGGGCAACGCCGCTTCCCTCTTTTTCGATAGATCTCCCTCTGATAAAGTACTATGATTCCGCCGCACCGGGGCACTATCTCAAGATGCCCGCCAAACGGGAAATCCTCCTTCAAGAGGAGTTGTCAGAGAATCAACATTCGAGCGTCTTGATGGACGAAGGAACACGGGCCAATCTTCTTTCAGTCATGGAACAACTTCAGGCGTCGGTCGCGGTGCCCATTTTCACGAAAGATCAATTCATCGGACTGATTCTCCTGGGCCACAAGCGATCGGGTGACAGTTTTTTCCCCGCTGATCTGAAACTCCTGGAGATCGTTTCTCAACAGGCCGGCGTGGCGATTGAAAACGCCTGTCTCTATCAAACCCTTCAGCAACAGATGGAGGAACTCAAGCGCAGTCAGACGCAGCAATTGATCCAGTCCGCCAAGCTGGCCTCCATTGGAGAACTGGCCACCAGCGTGGCCCATGAGATCAACAATCCACTCACCAGCATTCTGGGTTTTACAACCCTCTTGCTCGACGACATGGGAGACCATGATCCTCACAAGAAGGATTTGAGAATCATTGAAAGCGAAGCGCTTCGTTCCCGCGACATCGTCAGAAATTTGCTGGATTTTGCACGCAAGCGGGGGATCAAGAAGGAGATGGCCGATATCAATCAACTGATTCAGAAAACGCTGAATCTGCTTCGCCACCAGGCCGAGATCTCCAATATCGTTTTAAAAGAGACCTACGCAGCCGACCTGCCGACGATTATCGTCGATGCGGATCAATTGAAACAGGTTTTCATCAATCTCATGAAAAACGCCTTCGACGCCATGCCGAAAGGCGGCACGCTGACCGTGACCACCCTGGCTCATGGTTTTGACGGAATAGCCACACAACCGGTTTTTGGAGAGAAAGAGCACGGCATTCCCAGAAAGATAATCGAAATTCGGTTCCAGGACACGGGGGAAGGCATTGCCAAGGAAAACATTCCGAAAATATTTGATTCTTTTTTTACGACCAAGGAAGAGGTTGGAACCGGGTTGGGATTGGCGGTCAGTTATGGAATCATTGAGCGTCACGGAGGACGGATCGAGGTTTTCAGCGATCTGGGGGCCGGAGCCGAATTCGTGATCAAACTTCCCGTCAAAGAAGAGGCGACGCTCCCCCGTTCATAAGAGTGATCAGGCATGCTGCACGAAAAAGCTCTGGTTGTGGATGATGAACCGGCGATCGTGGAACTCTGCACCCGTCTCTTATCCAAAGAAGGGTACATTGTCCATACCGCCTCGAACGGCCAGGAAGCGCTGGACCTGTTCCGTCGGGAACCTGTCGATCTGTTGCTGACCGACATCCGGATGCGGGGCATGAGCGGCCTGGAACTGATCGACGCCGCCAAGAAGCACGACCCCGGTGTTGCCATTGTGGTCATCACCGGCCACGGCACCGTCAACATCGCGATCGAATCGCTCAAGCTGGGAACGCTGGGCTTTGTCATCAAACCATTCACGATGGACGAGCTGCTGACCGCCGTGCGACATGCCACGGAAAAAAACCGGCTCATCAAAGAAAACATCCGTCTCCGGTCCCTGATGCCGCTGTTTGAGATCAACCGCCGGCTGGTCACGACCGATCTGGATCATCTTTGCAAACAAATCGTGGAAAGCGCGCGTCTTGAAACCAAGGCCGACCGCGCGTCGCTCATGCTGCTGGATGAAATTCACCAGGAACTCCATGTCAAGGCCCATTCCGGTTTTGCCGTTCTCATCCCCTCTAAAATGGTCAAAAAAGTCGGCCAGGGGGTCGCCGGCGTCGTCGCCCAAACCCGGAAGCCGCTCATCATTCAAGGAGGCGTTGAGCAAAACCCGATGCTGGCGAACGTTCTCGAAGACGGGGAGGTTCTTTCCTCGGTCTCCGTTCCATTGATCGGAAAGGGTCATCTCAAGGTTGGATCCTTAACCCGCCCGCCGCAGACCCATGAGCGCCTCATCGGAGTGCTCAACATTTCCAAAAGCAGTCCGGGAGCCACCCCCTTTACCGAAAGCGACTTGGAACTCGCAACTCTCCTGGCCGGCCAGGCCTCCGCCGCGATTGAAAACGGCACGCTGTTCGCCGAACTGCATCAGAACTTCGTCAAAACAATCCGGTCGCTCGTCGCGACGATCGAGTTGAAAGACAGTTACACCTCGGGTCATTCCGAAAATGTTTCGAGATATGCCGAAGCCCTGGCACGCGAAATGGGCCTGTCGGCGAACGAAATCGACGAGATTGAAATCGGCGGCATTCTTCACGACATCGGAAAGATCGGCAGCAGCGAGGACATCCTCTTAAAAGAAGGCCGTCTGACCGAGAAAGAGTTCGAGCGCATGAAGGCTCATCCCAAGAATGCCGTCAAGATCCTCAGTCCGGTGGGTCTTTCCGACACTATCCTGAAGATCGTTCTCCATCATCACGAGCAATGCAATGGAACGGGTTACCCGGACGGACTGGCCCGTGAACAGATTCCCTTGGGAGCGAGGATTCTCATGGTGGCGGACACCATTGACGCCATGACGTCCGACCGGCCTTACCGGAAAGCCCAACCGCTGATGAAACTGGCGGAGGAGCTTAGAAAATATACCGGCCATCAATTTGATCCGGACGTGGTCGGCGTCTTCGAGCGCCTGCTGGAGAAAACCGGTCCGGACTACTTCCGACATCACTAGCTCTTCTTCGTCTAGAGCCGCTCTTCCAGCCGATCCAGCAGATCCAGAATCACCTCGATGCCCGCCAGGTTGACTCCCAGGTCCCGCGTCAGAGAACAAATCGTCCTGATCCGCCGGAGATCCCGCTCTTGATATGTCACCGCCTCGCGACCATCCTCCAGCAACACGACGTCGCGCCCGATCAAGCCCCGCCGTTCGTACGTCAAAAGCGTTTGCGGATGCAGACGGTACAGTTTGCAGACGGTCGAAATCGTCATGGATATTTGAATCGGCCGAGGCTTTCTGTTTCGCGTCTTCGGCATGTCTCACTCCAGATTTTTTCGGATGGATGGTTCGTTGCCCCGCTCGATTCTCAACCGACCGAGCTCGGTAAAAAGCTCCCGCTCCTTGGCGCTGGCCTGCTCCGGAACCATGACCCGTATCCTGTAATACAGATCGCCCGTTCCCTCGCCGTGCGGCTTGTGCAGCCCTTTTCCGCTCAATCGGAGTCGTCGTTCCGATTGACTGCCGGGCGGGATTTTTAAGAGAACTTTCTGACCCAGCGTTGGAACTGCGATCTGGGTTCCCAAGGCGGCCTCGTCCACCCAGACGGGCAGATCCGCTTCAAGATCGTACCCGTTGAGACGAAACAAGCGATGCGGAAGCAGCCGAACCACCAGGTAGAGATCCCCGGCCGACCCTCCCCGGATTCCCTTATCCCCCATTCCGGCCAGCCGGATCTTCGAACCCTCTTTCACTCCCTTGGGTATCTTGACCTCGACTTCGCGTTGTTTGGAGATCTGGCCGGTCCCGTGACAGGTTTCGCAGGGCTGTGCCGATGTGACAACCGGCCGTTTCCCCTCGCGAACGGACGAAGTCGTGATCATCCCCTGCCCGTGGCAGGTCGGACAGGTCTCGCCCACGGAGAGACTCAACAATTTTCGGGGTCCGTGATACAGGTCCTCCAGGGTGAGTGCGATCTCGTATTGAAGATCTCCTCCCGGATGAGGCCCGGCGGCAAACGGCCCGCCCCCGAATCCGGACATCCGTTCCCCGAAAAATGTCGTAAAAAAATCTCTGAGATCAAAATCCTCCCGCGACCCTTCACCGGGCTGCGCATATTGCCGCGCGTAGTCGCGATCGCGCTGAATCTGTTCCCAATGGGAGCCAAGCTCGTCATATTTCCGGCGCTTTTCCGGATCGCTCAAAACTTCATTGGCCTCGTTGATTTCCTTGAATCGCTCCTCCGCGGACCGATTTCCCGGATTCAGATCGGGATGAAACTGCCGGGCCAGTTTACGGAAGGCCTTTTTGATCTCCGGTTCGGAAACGTCCTTGGCGACCCCCAGAATTTTATAGTAGTCCCTGTACTCCATTTACTTCAGGCTCAGCATATAATCCGTCAGATCGTCCCGCTCGCTCGGACTCAACGGAAGCCGGGGCATGATCGATCCCGGCACCACCGCCTGCGGATTATCGAAATGACGGTTGAGCCAGTCCCGGTCCCGGTCCTTTCCCACATAAGAAAGGTCCGGTCCCACGGCCCCGCCGGATCCGTGAATACGGTGACACCCGCTGCATTGAAGCTTAGAATAGACCTCCCGGCCTCTCACCACCGAGCGATTTGTAGTCGGAACGGAATAGATTTCCTTCAATGAAACCGCCATCAGACCGAATACCAAAATCAAAAAAACGCCGCCGATCAGGATCGCCCTGGGACGCCGTGCCGGATTGCGCGCCGGGTTTCGATCCACAAAGGGCAGGAACATCAAAAGCGCGTAGAAAATCATCGGCAGGATCCAGGTCGCCAGGGGCTCGAACACGCCGTGGACGTATTTGAGGCCCTGGTAATAAAACAGAAAGTACCATTCCGGAATCGGCTTGAAACTCGTGTCGGACGGATCGGCCTTATCGGCGAGCGGAAACGGCAGCCCGACCGCCAGGACCGCCACGATCAGGAACACCCCGCCCGCCACGACGGCATCTATGAAGACCTGCCTCGGATAGAACGGCTCGCTGACGGGCCGGCGCCGTCGTTCCGTTTGAACCGCAGCACCGGCCCCCGCGGTTCTTTTTTCCTCAAACGAGCCGGCCGGACCGACCCGTCGTAAAATAAACAGATGAAGCGCGATGAAACCGAACGTCATCAGCGGAAAGAAAAGAACATGGAGCGCGAAGAAACGGCTCAGGGTCAGGGCCCCCAGGTTGTCGCCCCCCCGGATGATTCGAACCAGGACGCCGCCGATCCAGGGAACCGTTCCGACCATGTTGATGCCGATCTGGGTCGCCCAGTACGCCTTTTGGTCCCACGGCAGCAGATAACCGCTGAAGGCAAAACCAAGGGTCAGGAGAAACAACACCACCCCGACCATCCACATCATTTCGCGCGGCGGTTTGTAGGCGCCGGCCAGATAGACCTGAAGCATGTGAAGCCCGATCGCGACCACCATGGCGCTGGCGCCCCAGTGATGCAGCCCTCTCACAAAGGCGCCGAACGTCACCGAGGTCATGATGAACTGGATGCTGTCGTAGGCATGATCCGGTGTCGGTGCATAGTAGATGGCGAGAAAACTTCCGGTCAGGAATTGAAGACAGAACAGAAACAGGGTGGCGCTTCCGAAAACATAGACCCAGCTGGCGCCGCCGGGGATCGGCTCGTTCAAGAGCATCTCCCCGATTGGCGTCAGCTTCAGGCGTTGGTCCAGCCAGTGATAAACCGCTCGGATGATCGTCATGGCCCGCGTCACAACTCGATCTGCTGGGATGTTCCGGACTTGAATTGCTTGTCGATGATAAAGAGCCGTCCCTCTTCCATTTTGACGGGCAGGCGATCCAACGGCCGCGGGGCCGGGCCGGCGATGACTTTTCCATCAATATTAAAGATACTGTTATGACATGGACACTTGAAGGTGAGATCGTCCGAATCCCAATGATACCCGCATCCAAGATGTGTGCAAAGGGGCGCGAAGACCGTGACCCCCCCCTCCGTCTGACGGACGGCCCAGACCGATTTCATGGCGGTGGTTTTCAACCAGCCGTCTTGAACGGTCACGACATAGGTGAGTTCCCGTGGAATGCCGGCTTTTAATTCATCCACGGCGCCGGCTTCGGCCCAGTCCCGGGCCTGCCGACGGAAGGCCGGCGAAATCACGTAGCCGACCAGGGGAATCGAAAGGGCCAGACCCATCAGGCCCATGATTAATGCCGTTGCGCGTGTAAGGAAGGTTCGCCGTTTCAATGGTCTGTCTCACAAGGATAAGGTCGTCGAGACAGTGTAGCGTCTCACCCGCCGTAAATCAAGCACGGCGGATGCCGATGGTCCGATGACGTCTACGGGACGGCGATGAGTTCCTCGGCCATCCGGTCCCAGAGACGAAGACCCTTGGGGGAAAGCCGGACCCGCGGAAGATCCAGGATCACCAACTCATCCCGGCTCCATTGCTCGAACGTTGTTTGCAGGCGTTCCGGATCGGGCGTGGGGTACCGCCTCCGGATCTCATCGAGATCGATCCCGGCCGTCTTCCTTAACCCGAAAATCACGGCCTCCCGTCCGGCCAGAGCCGGACCGATCGGCTCGGACTCCTCGATCGCTTCACCGCCGGATGCAACGTTTTCAATGTAGGCCTCAATATCTTCAATTTTTGAAAAACGCCGGCCGCCGAAATAAGAATGGGCGCCGGGACCGAGGCCCAGGTAGTCGTTCTGGCTCCAGTAACCCAGATTGTGGCGGCAGGCATAACCGGGCCGCGCGTAGTTGGAAACTTCGTACTGGTCATATCCCGTGGCAGAAAGTTTTGTCCGGGTCAGCTCATCGAAGCGGATCTGCCGCTCCTCGTCGGGCAACACCATCAGGCCGTTATTATGATCCGCGCCGAAACGCGTCCCCGCCTCGATCGTCAGGGCATAGGCCGACAGATGTTCCGGCCCGAGGTCGATCGCCTTGTCCAGCGTGGCCGCCCAATCTTCAAGGCGCTGGTCCTGAAGGGCATACATAAAATCGAGATTGATATTTTCGAATCCGGCTTCCCGCGCCGCCCGATAGGCGTCCCGGGCCACGTTCGAGTTATGCGCGCGCCCGAGCGCAACAAGCTCTTCGTCCCGAAAAGACTGCACACCCATGCTCAATCGGTTGATCCCTCCGCGCCGCAAGGCCGCGAGTTTTTTCATATCAACCGTCCCTGGATTGGCCTCCATCGTGATCTCGATATCATCCGAAAAATCAAAATAACCCCTGCAGTGATCGAGCACATCCAGAATCCGATCGGCCGAAAAGATGGACGGCGTTCCTCCCCCCATGAAGATCGTCGAGAGGCGGCGGCCCTGGACGGCGGGCAGGCGGCCGCAATGGACAATCTCGGCCTTCAAGGCCGAAAGGAACCGGAGGCTCTGGGGCTTGTCATACCGGATGGAGTTGAAGGCGCAGTAGTGGCATTTGCTCCAGCAGTAGGGGAAATGGAGATAGAGTGAAAGGGCGGCGTCCATGGACCCAGTATACAACACTGGATCGGCCGAATCAAAAGGACGCGGCTTGGGTCATCGGTTCAGGTGATACGGCACGCTCGTGACCACCACATCCCTGCGGAACAGCAGCGCCCCCTTGAGCAGAAGCGCGGTCTGGTTATGGAGCAGGTGATGCCACCATCGCCGCGGCACGAACTCGGGCAGAACGACAATGACAAGGCCGCGGAGCTCCTTCTGCTCTTGATCGATGTAATCCAGCAACGGACCGATGATGGAGCGGTACGGGGATTCGAGAATGACGAGATCGATACCGGGGTTCCACTTTTTCCAGGCCGTCTGGATCTGCTCCGCCGCTGCGGCGTCGATATTGATGTAAACGGCCCGGACGGTGGGCGAGAGGGATCGGGCAAATTCCAGAGCCGTCAGGACCGGCCGCGTGATTCCGGAGATTGGCACCAGCACGGTGTGGGAAACGGCCCGCGGCGGTTCCGTCGGGTGCACCGCCAGCTGCCGTCCGACCAGCTTATAGTGAAAGCGAATCCGCAGAAACATCGAGACGAGCGCCGGGATGATCACCATGACCATCCAGGCGCCGTGGATGAATTTGGTCAATGCAATCACGATCAGGACCGTGCCGGTCAACAGCGCCCCGACGCCGTTGATCACGGCCCGCCAGCGCCAGCCGGATTCGCGACGCCTGAACCATCGCACCAACATCCCCGCCTGCGACAAGGTGAATGCGAGAAAAACGCCCACCGCATACAAAGGAATCAGGGCATGCGTGTCGGCGCTGAAGATCACGAGGAGCACCGCCGCCATTCCTCCCAGAAGAATAATCCCGTTTGAGAAAACGAGCCGATCGCCCAGGTGGGCCAGCTGCTGGGGCAGGAACCGGTCCTGGCCGAGGAGCGAGGCCAGACGCGGAAAGCCGGTGAAACTGGAATTGGCCGCGAGCAACAGGATCATCGCGGTCGCCGCCTGGACCAGGTGATACTGAAGGGGGGAATGGAGAACCGTGCGACTGAGCTGTGAGAGCACCGTCTCGTCCGGGGTCGGATGGATCCCATAGTTGAGCGTCAGAAACGTGACGCCCAGAAACAACACAGCCAGGACCGCGCCTAACACGATCAGGGCGTTTCCGGCATGGCGGGAAGAGGGTTCACGAAAAGCCGGCACGGTGTTTGCGATCGCCTCCACGCCGGTCATCGCGACGCTCCCGGAAGAAAAGGCCCGGAGAATCACCCACCAGCCCACCACCGATACGGCCTCGGACGGAATCACAGGCGAGATGAAATCAGCCGGGGATCGGCCTTGGATTACCAGTCCGGCAATGCCGTTTCCAATCACCCATAGGAGGCTCAGGATGAAAAAATAAGTGGGGAGGGAAAAGTAAAATCCGGCTTCCCGGATCCCTCTCAGATTTCCGAGGGTGAGCAACAGAACGAAGACCAGGGCCAGCACGACGCGATGTTCGTGCAGAACCGGAAAAGCCGAGGCGATCGCCGCGACCCCGGCCGCAACGCTTACCGCCACGGTCAGAACATAATCCACCACCAGCGACGCTGCCGCGATCAGGGCCGGATAGAGTCCCAGGTTCTCCCGCGCGACGTTATAGGCCCCGCCGCCGGCCGGATAGGTATGAACGGTTTGATAATATGAGGTTAAGACAACGATCAGGAGGACCGTAATCACAACCGCAATGGGAGCCCCGAAGGTCAGGGCGGCCGCTCCGATGGAAAAAAGAACCAGCATCATTTCCTCGGTCGCGTAGGCCACCGAGGAAATGGCATCCGAGGCAAATGCGCCCAGTCCCACGAGGACCGACACCCGCTCCCGCAGCTCATGAATGCTTTGGAACGGGTGGCCGACCAGGATTCGTTTCATGCGGGACAGAGGCCTTTCACGAGAAGGCAAAGGCGGCTCCCATCGTATCCAACGGATAAAAAATTGTTTCATGTTCTACTCCCAGCTCCCGATGATCATCCCACTCGCGGCATCCTTGATCCAGGGGCGCCAGGACAACGTTCGTCCAATCCGATAATCGGCGTCGAACCGATAGGCATGCCCCGCCTCCGCCATAAAGGTATAGGTAACCGGCATCGGGCCATAATCCCCCATATTATGCGACGCCCTCAAGACATGTTCGCCCGGAAGGATCTGCAGCTTGTTACGACCGGCAATCTTCACACCTTCGCCGTCCAATGTGTACACCGTCACGGCTCCGATCTCGAGAACGGCAATTTGATCACGCGTCCGTTCCGGGCCCGGATACATCTTGATCGCGCCGCAGCCCAGAATCATCAGACCCAGGATCGAAATCAACAGCCGTCTCATGGAAAAACCTCCCGAAAACGATCAACCCTTTTTATCCATCTTGACGCCCAACCAGAGCAGACCGCCTAAAAACGCCGCCCCCGCCGCCACGCTCAACGCCGCCGGCCATCCCCACCGCTCGCCGATCCATGGGGTCAGCGTCGGCGAGATCGTCCCGCCCAGATTGGCCCCCATGTTCATCAGGCCGGACAACGCCCCGGAATGTTCATGGGAAAGATCGATCGTGCTGGCCCAGTAAGCGCCCACCGTCGCATAAAGAATCCCGGCGCCCAGAGAAAGCAAAACGATGGCCGTATACGGCTCCCGGGCGACGGCACCGCTGTAGATGATCAGCGAGGTCAGAAACATTCCGGCTCCGCCGACACCGGCCCGTCCCATACGATGGCCGTATCGTTTTGTGATCGCATCGCTCAGCCAGCCGCCCGTCGGGCAGAAGATCGCCATCGCGATGAAAGGGCCCGTGGCCCAGATCGATCCCTTAAGAACCGTAAAATTCCGGACATTCACGAGGTAAAGAAAAAACCAGGAAAGATAAATATAGGCGATATAACCCAGCATCGCATAACTGAACGTCAGAAACCAGACCGAGGGCATTTTCAGCAACTCGGCAAACGGCCGCGTTGATGAAGCGCCGGGCCGGGACCCCGCCGGGTATTGGGTGATCCAGGCCAATTCGGACGGATTGACCCCGGGATGTTCGCAGGGATCATCCCGGGAAAAAAGATACCAGGCCGCCGCGATAAACAGGCCGATCGCCCCGGTTGCATAGAAAGCCGTCTTCCATCCATAATGGACCATCAGCCATGCAACCAGCGGCGGGGTCACGGCCGAGCCCAGCCCGATGCCACCGATCGAGACGCCCATTCCCAATCCCCGTTCGGACGGCGCCAGCCAGTTTGCAACGGTTCGATTGAAATTCGGCAATGCCGCCGCTTCGCCCGCCCCGATCAGAAACCGGATCAGAATGAACGAACCCAGGACACCGATAAGAGAACCGGAAAACAGACAGCCCGCCCCGGCCGTCAGAATCGTGAAAAGAGACCACCAGAGCACCGCGAGGGTCAGAACACGCCGGGATCCCCAGCGGTCGCCCAGCCATCCCCCCGGAATTTGAAAGAGCGCATATCCCAGAACAAAGGAGGAAAAAATGGAGCCCATTTGAACGGACGACAAACCGAACAAGGGCATCATCTCTTTTCCGGCCACCGAAATATTCACCCGGTCGATGTAGGTCACGACGCTGATCAAAAACAGGAGTCCGAGAATCCGCCAGCGAACACGGCTGCGGCCACTTTTAATCATTTCGTATTATCGCCATCCCGCCCGATTGCGGCTGAAGTGATTCATTCTATCCAACACGATGCAACTCTGTCAAAGGATAAAGCTGAACCCCCCAATATTTCTGTTGACAGGTCGCCGTTTGTAAGGTAAAAGAAATCTGGAGTAATATTAGGATGAAAAGAAAAACGGCCACAAAAGATGTTTCGAAAGACGATCTTTTAAAGAAGATCCATTTTATCATGGAGCGGGTGGTTGTCTTTGATGGCATCGATGAGGTGTTGGAATATATCGTGAAGTCGGCCGTAAGCCTGGCCAGGGCTGAGGCAGCTACATTGAGGATCTTTAACGTCGCAACAGGAAAACTGGAGATCAAGGCCGGTTTTGGTCTATCCAATCGGTTTCTAAATCAGCCCCCTTTGAACCTGGGGGAAGGCATTGTGGGAAGGGTCGTCCTGAACGGCGAATCGTTCAAGACGACGGATGTCTCCAAGGAGGCTTCCTGTGTCTACAAGGAGCTGGCAGAATTAGAGGGTATCAAGGGTCTGTTGTCCGTGCCTCTCAGGACAAGCAGCAAGACGATCGGATGTTTGACGGCGTATCGAAAGACGGATGAGGTCTATACCGATACCGATCTTCTCCTCCTGAATATTTTTGCCGCCCAATCGGTGGAGGCGGTTGAGAAAACCAAGCTTATCGAGGATCTGAAGAATCAGGCCACCTTTGACCAACTGACCAACATCTACAACAAGCTCTTCCTCATCAAACGACTTGAGGAAGAGATCAAAAGAGCATCCAGACACAACCTGATTCTTTCCGTCATCTTTATTGACATCGATGACTTCAAGGGGTTCAACGATACCCATGGGCATCTCTTGGGGGATAAGTTGCTGGCCGATTTCGTCGGCCTCCAGAATACACTTCTCAGGAAAAACGACATCATGGGACGGTATGGAGGGGAGGAATTTATCATCGTCACTCCCGAGACAGACAAAAGGAAAGCGTTGACCTTGACGAACAAGCTTCTGAAAGCGGTCAATCATTACAAGTTTTTAGGAAGAAAAGGGAGCGTGACAGGAATTAGTTTCAGCGCCGGCATATCGTCCTTTCCCCAGGACGGAAAGACCGTCACGGAGATTATCAATCGAGCGGATCAAGCGATGTATATGGCAAAAAGGGGAAAGAAAAACAAGGCAAAGATTTGGGAATCGGCATGACCGCTCGGCGCGCATCGTCAATAACAACTCGGATCATCCGGATTTCTTCCCGTTCCAGAACAACCAGATCGCCGAGATCAATGAAGCCCCCCCGCCGTCCGCCATCACATCAAAAAAATCCGAATCCCGACTGGGGACAAACGACTGGTGAAACTCGTCCGATGCTCCGTATGCCACCGCGATCAAAACAGCCGATATCGCGATGGTCAGCTTGAGTGTATCGGGAAACGTCCCTCCCAACGCTCGCAAGATCAGAAAACAGAACAGGCCGTACTCCGTTGCATGCGCCACCTTGTCCCATTGGGGGAACGGACCCTCGCCCACGAAATCCAGAGACTGGGAGGAAAGAAAGAAAATCAGCGCGGCGTAGAGCAGCACCGGCACCCAGAGAACCGCGGCGGCATTGAAGACGGACCTATGAATGGATCACCCGCATTGTTCTCTTATTCTCCCCCGCCGGCTTTCTTCATAAGCGCCCCGGCGTAACCGATCAACGGCCGTAATAGGCCGTGAACTTGGCTTTGGCCAATGCATTCTGATTCAGATAGTAACCCGCCATCGCACCGCTCGCGTCCGCTTTGAGCGGCAACTGATCCACTTTGAGCGCAAACACCGTAAAGATATAACGATGCGGCTTATCACCCGCCGGCGGACAGGGGCCGCCGTAACCGGGCTGACCAAAATCAGTCATGCTTTGAATGCTGCCTTGGGGAGCCAACCCGCTGTCCGGCTTTCCGGCGTTGGCGGGGAGTTTGTCTGTCGAGGGAGGCAGATTGAAAATGACCCAGTGCCACCAGCCGCTTCCTGTCGGCGCGTCGGGATCATAGAGGGTCACCGCAAAACTTTTTGCATCCTTGGGCGCATTCTGCCATTGCAGTTCCGGAGAAACATTCCCGCCGGTGCAACCGAAACCGGAGAAAACCTGTTCGTTCCCGATCGTCCCCTTATCTTTCAGAACCGGACTCGTCAAGCGAAAATCCGCGGCAAAGGAAGGAACGGCGATGAGGACCAAAATCAATGACAACCAGATTTGAGACATCATTTTCTCCTTTTGTTGAAAGAAATGAACTGTGGCAAGCGGCTCTTTAGTCAGAACCCGCTATAAACAGCCCTTAAAGTATAAGAGAAACAATTTCAAAAGCCAAATGAAATCATTGGAGCATCTCGCATAGCTTGATCATTAGAACATTGGAGCAATAGACGGAGCAATAGACCGCATTCTCACACCTCTTTTCGGCGTTTCTAATGCTCCATTGCTCTACTGTTCGAATGCTCTGAATTTTTCGCGGAGTGAAAAATTCTTGCCCCCGGGGTGATTTGAACACCCGGCCAACGGTTTAGGAAACCGCTGCTCTATCCCCTGAGCTACGGGGGCGGTTTCATTTTCTTCGTCTAAAAATGAGGCGCGACGAACCAAAGCTACATTGGATGATACCCTGATCAAGAGTTCGAATCAAGGAGGAAGGTGGCGATGTCAGATCGTTGCAGCCTTTTTCTTGCCGAAATACAATCGCCGCGTACGAATATTGTTCGGATCAATACAGAATGACTTCAACTGCTCACGTTTCCTTGGAATAAATATACTGGCTCTGCGGTAGAGAAACTGATATAGCTTTGTCATCCCAGCTCTTCCAGAACTTATTTGCACACTGTATGATGGATGCTTGCTCGACGTAGAATTCACATAAATATGGGCCGGAAATCCCAACAAGTTTAATGCGGAGTTAAGTCCATTTGCAAAGGCCTCTGAGCCGGTAACAAGCGTTGCTTTTTTACCAGAATATGAGCCGTCGCCATCAAACACACCTCTTATAAAGCCACTCAAGTATCGAGATGGTATGTCTGGAAAAGCTATTTTAAGGCTTTTATTCGGACAAAGCCCAAAACTTTCCAGTCTCTCAAATATTTCCTTATCATAAAATCGCAGGGTGTGTATATAACTATCCTCGTTGTTTCTCGATCTAACCAGTGCAGTATTCAAAGAGAGCATCTCCTTTATTCGATCGAGAATGTACGGGTCCTTTTGAGAGATTGAGACTTGATATCTGGCCACGACTTTATTTCTATTTTTAACAAAACTTTCCTTTATTAGATTACCGTCAGTATAAATGAGCCCCAAAACGTAAGCAAAACCATCAGTCCAGTTATTAAAAAAGGATCTATCGATCTCTTGTTTTTTATGTTGAATGTGTTTGATATTACCCCACGTATCCTTTATTTCATATGCGATTTTACCTTTGCCTAAAGCCGTCGCCCTAGCATCTTGTTTTGAACGCCGCTCTATTCCAAACGACTTCATTAACTTCAAAACATACTGGCGGCTACATTTAAGCTCGCTGGCAATGTCCTGGAGAGAGGCTCCGTTTTTTTCGTACCGCTCAATAAAATATTCACGTGTTATATTTTTTAAGATACCATGTTTTCTAATGAAAGATGACTTGTTCAGTTTCCTGCGTTCATTAGCTTCACGTTCATAACAAACTCTACATAGACCTCGACTCCTATGGGGAACATCAACTGTCCCACAATTAACACACTTGGAATTCTTTAGAGACCACGGTCGAAGCATCTGTTAATCCACCAGCATTAAAATTTCTCAAGAACACCACAGCGGCTTACCGAAATACCACATCTCTGAGGCAATCGAGATTATAAGAATGAAAAGCAACATAACCAGCCAATCCGATGCTGGGTGCTCTTCGATTGGGCGGTTGGGGTCAAGCATCCATAGCTCTAACTCGCGTTGACGCCATCTCATTCTTACATGGAGCCAATAGAGAGATACCATACCGTTCAGAATGATGACGGACATAAAAGCCGATTTTGAAGAACATAAGATCATAGAAGGCCCAGAAACAAAAAACCAAACAAAGAACGACATTAAGGAAGAAAGCGAAGCGTTTCCCGCCATCTCTTTTATGACCACCAAGCGCTCACGGTTGTGTGCTATTCGTTCACGCGCTCTTCCCTTATTTGCATCATTTTCTCTTTGATCGAAATTGTTTTGCTCAAACTGTAATATCCGATTAAAAAATACTTCATAAGTTTCATCGCTGGGATGAGCACTTAATATCTGCACCGGTCTCAATTCCGCCCATCTTGGTACTTGGATTAACTCTCCTAAACCCTGGATGGCAAATCCCAACGCATAGCATATGCCGTAAACAAACAACCAGCCCCACGTCGGTATCTTACGAATCGCATCAATGAAGGGAGGATTCCCATCATTAACATTAAACCACCATGCAACGGTCAATAGAAGAATCCCACCTGGAACAATTTTCGCAAAGAGGTCTCTGGCAATGAATGTTGCGTAGAATCGGTCGAGGTTCATGAGATGATACCTCACAGGAAAGCGACAAGGATTGATAGGCCGAATATACGCTTATCCAGGATGGGAATCAAGAAGACGGGAATAGCAGAAAGGTTTGAAGACGAGGAAGGATGCTTTAGAGACTCAGACAGTTAATGACTACTTCTTAGCTGCTTTTAAGATACCGCAACGTGAAATCTCCCACGTTGCCATTATATCTAAAATCAAACCGACTGAGAACTTCTCTGCCGATTAAACCGTCGATAATCCTTGAGTCGTGTAAGCTTCCGCTCATAATCAGAGTATCAATCCAGGCAGTGTGGGTTACTCTTGGGTCGACTTTAGACTTACAAATAAAGGAAATTCTTCCCATATAAACTTTACCCGTCGTGTCAACACCCACACCATGGATGGGGTAACTGGAATTTATTAGTTTTAAACCGGCCCTTTCAGCAATTTCATGCTTCACCATGCTGCGCGAAGCACCTGTATCAATCAATAATCGGCATCTGACTGGAGGTGGAATCGGCAGCCCTTCCTGTCTGAGGAGCTCAGCGTGTTTTTCAGAGATCCCGACATCGGTTTCAATAACCGGCCCCATTCCCTGCAATATTTGGGGCTCAAAATGAAACTCCATCAAAGGGTTTTCGGTGGCGACTTTCCGTTTGATTTTATCTTGGAATCTGCGGTCTTTACGGTTTGTCACGATGGAAAGCCACTATGCGACCTGACCAACAAATGAAATATTGACTGTTTCAGCAGGTAAAATCTGTTCAATGAAAAAATCGGCCATCCCATATCGTTGACTGCCTTGATCAAAGGCTGCGTCAAGTGATTCGTAAAACCCTATTACATCTTCTCCCTTGATCAGTACAAATTCCCCCATATGCGCGGACCGCCATTTTCCAACATGCGTTTCAAAAACTTTACTTTCAACCTGCAGTCTTTCAGCCATATAATCACCCTCTTTCCTTGGGCGTAAACTGCCTCTTAAAGAAGCCACTAAATTATAGCATAGGAAGGAATCTTACCGTAACCAAAAGGGGAATCCTTGTCAATCCATTCTGCGATCTATTTATTGTATGGATCGGGAGTGATAGGGATGGGGATGGGCTTGGGCGCCTGGGACTCCCGGTATTCCCGGACCATGTCCTTGACCGCCACGATCACGGCTTTCTTGGCTCGATGAAAAAGCCGCCGGTCGATCTCTTGGAGCAGCTCGTGAATATCGTCCTTCAGGGACACGCCGACCAACATCTGCTTGAGCATTTCCAGAATCAACGGCGCGTAGGGGGCGATATCAACCGCCAACACCTTTCCGGTCACCGCCTCCACCTCCGCCATCACCTGCAACACCTCGGCCTCGGTAAGCTCCTTCGGCAGCCGGGCCTGTCCTCCAACAATCAGCGTTCGTTCTTTGGTCTGCATGGCCGAATCATACCCTGAATTAATTTTGAAATCAAGAGCGGCCGGTTCCGACCCCCCTTATTTAATTTCCCCCTTGTAGATCTTCATGATCGTCTGGAGGAACTTGAGCGCGGCCGGTTTGGGGCGCTGGAACGAGTTGCGGCCGATGATCGAGCCGAACCCCCCGCCGTCGCGGATCGCGCGGGCTTCGTTGAAGACGCGCTCGTCGTCCTCTTTCGCGCCGCCGGAGAAGATCACGATGCGCCGCCCCTCGAAGGAGCTTTGTACGACATGCCGTACGCGGTCGGCCAGTGTCTTGATCGGAATCCCCTGCGCTTCGTAAACTTTTTTCGCGGCCGCCTGCTCCAGATGCTCGCTCGGCAGTTTCACTTTGATGATGTTCGCACCCAGTTGCGCCGCGATCTGCGCCGCGTAGGCCACCACATCCATGGCAGTCTCGCCTTCTTTTGAAATGCCCGATCCGCGCGGATAAGACCAGACCACGACCGGCAGGCCGTTGGCTTTGGCCTCCTCGGCGATCCCGCGGAGCTGCTCATACATCGTCTGACACCGGGCGGAGCCGGGATAGATCGTGAAACCGACCGCGCTGCATCCCAATCGAAGCGCATCGCGCACGGACGCGGTTTGCGACGGCAACGGGTCCTTCTCGTCATGCAGTGAATCATGGTTGTTCAGCTTGAGGATCAGGGGAACTTCTCCAGCAAAACGCGCCGCACCGGCCTCGATAAATCCCAGCGGCGCCGCGTAGGCGTTGCAGCCGGCCTCGATCGCCAGTTCAAAATGATAAGACGGCTGATAGGCCGCCGGGTTGGCCGCGAAGCTGCGGGCCGGGCCGTGCTCAAACCCCTGATCCACCGGAAGGATCACCAGTTTTCCGGTGCCGCCCAGCGCGCCGTGATTGAGCATCCGCGCCAGGTTGGCCCGGACGCCCGGGTTCTCGCTGTCATACCCGCTCAAGATTTCACGAATACGTTCCTTCATAAAACCTCCGTTCGTGTAATTATTTATCCCGCCAGGGCTCCGACCAAGGCCAGCCTCGACAGGTCCAGCCCCTTCCGTTTTTCCCATGTTTCAGGAAAAGCCGTCCGCACCACGGCGTTATGGATTTCGCCCACCATGATTCCGGTTTGGCCGTCCATCAAGGCCTCGACCGCCGCGGCCCCCAGTCGGGAGGCCAGCACGCGGTCCTTCGCCGTCGGCGGCCCGCCGCGCTGGACATGTCCCAGGATCACGACGCGGGATTCCATCCCGACACTGGACTTCACCCGGTTCGCGATCGTAAAGGCCACCCCGGGCTCGTCGCCTTCCGCCACGATCACGATGCTGCTGCTCTTGCCGCGGCGGTGACTCTCGCTCAAGGTCCTGCAAAGCTGATCCAGATCGGTCGGCGCTTCGGGCACCAGCACGGCCTCGGCCCCGCCGGCCACGGCGACTTCCAGGGCGAGGAAACCGGTCCGGTGGCCCATCACCTCGATAAAAAAAAGGCGTTCATGCGACGCGGCGGTATCCCGAATCCGGTCGATCGCCTCCAGGGCTGTGTTGACGGCCGTGTCGAACCCGATCGAAAAATCCGTCCCGTAGAGATCGTTGTCGATCGTTCCGGGAATGCCCACGGCCCGGATCCCGCTCTCCCGGATCAGATCCTGCGCGCCGCGGAAACTCCCCTCCCCGCCGATCACGACCAGCCCGTCCGCGCCGGCCGATTTCAAGGCCTCGATCGCCTTCCGGCGGCCCTTGAGCTTTTTGAACTCGGGAGAGCGCGCGGTTCCGAGAAAGGTGCCCCCACGTTGAATGATGTTCGCCACGGAACGCGGATCCAGCGGAAGATGCTCGCCGGCCATCAAACCGTTAAACCCATGACGAAAACCAACCACCCGGAGCCCGCCGGTGGCGCCGGCCCGCACGACCGCACGGATGCAGGCATTCATCCCGGGCGCATCCCCGCCGCTGGTCAAAACTGCAATCGTCTTCATCATAACGCCACTCGGTTATAACAAACTTCTCCAAGAGCTGTCAATGAACCCGATGGAAAAAAGCATCGTGTCTTGACAGATCAGCCGGAAATAGGGTTAGATGAAACGGAATTTTACCAGGGAGATGGAACCGTTTTGAAACGCGCCGCCCGAAAATCGAGTCGCAAACCGCCCCGGAAAACTTCCGGCGGGCCGGCCAAAAACCGCCGCGACCTGCCCTGGTCGTACGGCGAGACCGAGCTGGTCCTGATGCCGGTCGATCCGTTTCTGGTCCATGCCTACTGGGACTTTTCTACGAAGGACTGGCAAAAGATCCGCCGCCGGGGCAGACCGGTCGTCCTCCGGATTTATGACGTCACGATGATCCGATTCAACGGCGCCAACGCCCATTCGCATTTTGACGTCCCGCTCGCACTGGAAGCGCAGAACTGGTACATCCGCCTCTGGAGCGCCGAGAAATCGCTCTGCGCCGATCTCGGATGGCCGCGTCCGGACGGATCGTTTGAGACCCTCGTCCGTTCCAATCTGATCCAGACCGCCCGCGCCGGCGTCTCGATCTTTGAAGAGGCCCGATGGATCGAGGTCCGATGGGCCCGTCGAAGGGCGCCCCGGTTGGTCCGACGGAAACAGACCGGCGCGTCTCCGCGGCCTGCGTTTTGGCCTCGACTGGAAAAACAGGCGGCTGGAATGACAGGAGAGGCGGCCGGCGATCTGTCGTCCCGTGCGATCGGCACAAAGATCCCGCACAAAACTCCGGCCTGACCCCACGATGCCGACCGGCTATCTCAGCCTGGTTCTTCATGGTCACCTTCCGTATGTGAGACATCCGGAGCATGACTATTTCCTGGAGGAGAACTGGTACTACGAAGCCCTCACGGACACCTATCTTCCCCTTCTCGACGTTTTCGAGGGACTCGTTCGGGACGGCATCCCGTTTCGTCTGACACTGTCGCTCTCCCCGACCTTGATCGCGATGATGGCCGACCCGCTTCTCCAATCGCGCTATCTGCGGCATCTCGATCGGCTGATCGAATTATGCGAAAAAGAAGTCGACCGCACTCGCCGTCAACCGGAGTTCCACGCCGTCGCACGGATGTATCATGAACGGTTTTCCCAATGTCGAGACCGGTTCCAAAACCGGCACGGCCGAAACCTGCTGCCGGCCTTTCTCCGACTGGAGGAGCAGGGTGTTCTTGAGATCATCACGGCCGCCGCGACCCACGGCTATCTTCCGCTCTTGAGCGTCCGGCCCTTCGCCGTACGGACACAGATCCTGGCTGCCGTCGATTACTTCCAACAGACGATGGGCCGTCCGCCGGAGGGCTTTTGGCTTCCCGAATGCGGCTACTATCCCGGACTGGACTCGGCGCTCGGTGAGGCCGGCATCCGCTATTTCTTTGTCGAGACGCACGCACTGGTCTACGCACAGCCCCGCCCCCGATACGGCATTTACGCACCGATTTATTGTCCGACCGGCGTGGCGGCCTTCGCACGAGACCTTGAATCCTCCAAACAGGTCTGGAGCGCCGAAGAAGGTTACCCCGGCGATTATTTTTACAGGGAGTACTATCGCGATATCGGCTTCGAGCTTCCGATGGACACCATCCGCCCGTACATCCATCCCGACG
>JACQFA010000104.1 GCA_016200255.1 Nitrospirota bacterium
CGCCCCGGCCTCCGCCTCCTTCAACACCCCGATGATCTGCTCTTCCGTGTGCCGCTTGCGTGTCATGCTGAGCCCTCCTGCCTGCGTTATATCAGGCCCGGACTCAACTTTCAACTGGCCCAGTTTTCGGGGGGAAGGTCACAATGACTGGAGCTTCATGCGACGGGTCATTTCGGATTTGCAAAGATGCCAATGCACCGGGGAAATCTACCATCAGTTGCTGGATCAGCTGCAGGCTCACGTGGAGCGTGATGCTCAATGGGCTGATAAGGAAAAGACAGCTGTGTTGAACATGATCGCTTATGTCCGCCGGACCGTAGGATGAAAAAGTTTCACGGCAATAAGGAGATAATGAATGACACTGGATGAAGCCGGAAAGCAGATTGAATCGGCTATACAAATGTACGGACCGGCCGCGGTTGGGATTATTGATCGGATTTTGGGACAGGTGAAGTCTGAAATCAGCCAGGAAGCGGTTGATGCGCTGATCGAGAGCCATGATCTGGAACTGCGATACAACATCTCGCCGAGTGGGTTCGATCTGGGGTCCGATTAAGCGTCGGCAGTGGGAGGTCATCGAAAATGTTCTGCCCTAAGTGTAAAGACGATTACGGTGATGAAGGTCATACGAAATCCATCGACTGCGGCATTGATCTGGTCACGAACTTCCTCGGGAGCCTGAACCTGAATATATTAAATTCGTGCCGGTTCTGTCGACGCATAACTCCGGAGATATTGCGATCATACAATCAATACTCGACCATGAGAGCATCGCGTATTATTTCCATGGAGAGAACTTTATGCAGATCCGCCCGCTCGTCGAACCGGCCCGTCTCATGGTGGATCAAGAGGAAGTTGAAACCGTCAAGGAATTGCTAAAGGACCTTGATCTGTCAATCACCGGTTTGAATTTAGGCCCGCGTAAGGAGGAGGAAGAACATGAATGAGACTGAAAAAACGTAAACACCACCTGAAATTTATTTCCCATGCCGGCCTCGCCGGCCTTTCCGTGCTTCTTGTCTCCTGCATCCTGAATGTCCAGGGAGACGGTCCTTCCGGCCGTCACAGGCCTGAAACCGAATTTGAGTTTCATGGGGCGACGTCGGTTGTCTCGGGAGGTTCGCACGCGTGCGCGGTTATGGCCGACCGGACTGTGGCATGTTGGGGCGACAATCGTTACGGTCAGCTCGGCAACGGGACGACAGCCAGTGCGGAGAGTCCGGTCGCGGTTTCCAGCTTATCCAACGTGGCGGCGCTGGCGGCGGGGGAATGGCACACCTGTGCGGTGATGAAAACGGGACAGGTCGAATGCTGGGGCGCGAACGATCAGGCTCAGCTCGCCAATCTCTCGAAGCGTTCCTCTTCCACGCCGTTGACGACCCCCGTCGGCCCGGCAACGCAGATCGCGGCGGGACGCAGCCATACCTGCGCGCGCTTAATCAACGGGGCGGTTGTCTGCTGGGGGGACAACCGGACGAGCCAGACCGGCGTGCAACGGCCATCGCTGGCGAGGCCTTCTCTTCCGGTGGTCGTGCCGAATATCACTCAGGCGATTTCTGTGGCGGCCGGGGAGGAACATTCCTGCGCCGTACAGGAGGACGGCCAGCTCCTCTGCTGGGGGGACAACCATTTCGGCCAGCTCGGCCACGGAATTCAGGAGCACCACTCCTTTCCGCCGCTTCCTGTTCCGATCGACGGAAAAGCCCGGACCGTGACGGCCGGTCGGCGCCACACCTGTGCTCTGCTGCGGGACGGAACGGTTGAATGCTGGGGCAAGGGCTTCGAAGGCCAGCTCGGCGATGGACTGGGGCGGGATTCTCTCACGCCGGTCCGTGTCCTTACGGCCGTTTCCGGCGGGCCGGAACCGCTGGCACAGGTGAGGGCCATTACGGCCGGAAGTCAGCATACCTGCGCGCTGTTAGAAAACGGAAAGGTCTATTGCTGGGGAAGCAACCATCTCGGACAGCTGGGGCGGGTACAAGGACAAACCGCCACGCGTGCCGCTTTCTCGGGGCTGACGGATGTTATTGCCGTATCCGCGGGCGGCTGGCAAACCTGCGCGATCCGAAGCAGCGGGACAACAACCTGCTTTGGCGGAATGAAGCCGTACGCTCCCGATGAGACGGTGGAGGTTCCCGGCCCACCGTAATTCGCCTATTGATTCTGAGGCTGAAATCGCTTATTCTATAGTCATGTCTACGCCTATCCAAAATCCATTCGGCAAGCTGCAGTACGGCAGCCTCAAGAAAATCACGGACCGGTGCTACATCTTCCGGAACGTGGTCAATTCCGGGGTCGTCATCACCGATGAGGGCGTGGTCGTGGTGGACACGCAGATCAACGCCCCCATGGCCCGTCGGATGCTGGCCGCGATCCGTACCGTCACGGCCGCCCCGATCAAGTATGTGATCAACACCCATTACCACTGGGACCACTGGGCCGGAAACGATGTCTTTCACGAAGCCGGCGCGACGATCCTGTCCGGCGAGCTCACCCGGGAGTTCATGCACCGCCGCAGCTTCCGGCAGCGGGCCTTTCTTCGTTCGCGCGGATTTGCGATTCCCGAAAAAGACCCCGCGCTTCCGGATCAGACCTTCGAGAATGAATTCACCCTCACCGTCGGCTCGATTCCGGTCCGGGTCCTGTTTCTCGGCAAGGCCGAAACGAATGACGCCATGGCGGTCTATCTTCCGACCGAACAATGCGTGATCAGCGGCGATACGCTCATGACCGGCAGTTTTCCGATACTGGGCCAGCCCGTGATGTCGGAGGGGCTGTCGGATGACCGCGCCTGGATCAAGGCGCTTCAAAAAATGAAGGCGCTTGCGCCGGAGAAGATTATACCGGGCCACGGTCCGTTGGGCGGCGTCGCGGATATCGATTTCTTCATCGGCCTTCAGACCCATTTTCTGGACGAAGTCATCCCGCTCTATGAAGAGGGGGAGACGACCGAGGAAATCATCCGGACCGTCGAATCGAGACTGCCCGAACGGTATGCGAACCTTCCTCAGGTCTGGGGCACGCCCCGTTACGCCGTCCTGAGGGTGCTCTGCAGCCTTACCGGATGGCAGCAGATGAAACCGTCGGCCATTCCGAGAGTGGATCCGGAGATTCTGGAAATTCCCTTGAAGGAACTGGAGGACCTTCCCCAGTCGTACATCCGTGCGGCCGAGTTCTTCGAAATGGAGAACAAAGTGGATCTGGCGCTGGGCCTCATCAATGAGGGATGCCACCGGCATCCGAACGATCCGGCGCTCTGGGTCACGCGGGGGAGGCTTCATCTCAAATGCTCGCGGGCCGCGGGCTCGGTGCTGGAACGGGCCGACTTCTTCCAGGAAGTCTGCCGTTCGGCCGAGAAGGCGCTTTCGATCGATTCACACTATACGCCGGCGCTGGTGCTGTACGGTTCCTATCATGCCATGGGCGCCTTCCGGAACGGCGACGATCCGAGCGAGGCGATGATGCTGATTGAACGGGCGCTGACGCTTCCGATGGAACCGGCCGAGGAGGCCAAGGCGCGCTTTTTCCTCGGGATCTGTTACCGCGCCGTGGAACGCGAAGATCTCGCCGTGCCCTGTTTCGACCGGGCGCTTGAGCTGGATCCGAACTATGCCCCGCCCCGAATGGCCATGATGAGCGATGAAGAGATGCTCCGCGTGCCGGAACGCTTCAAGGCCGGCGGGCCCCGTCCTTTCTGATCTCCTTCGAAACAATTCAAAATGCGAGATAGGGAAAAGATTCAGTGGCGGCCCTGGGGCGCGGAGGCTTTTGACGACGCACGACGGATGTCGAAACCGATATTTCTTTCGATATCGGCGACTTGGTGTCACTGGTGTCATGTAATGGATCAGGATAGTCTGGACCATCCGGAAGTGATCCGACGGCTCAATCGTGATTTCGTTCCGATTCGTGTCGACAGCGACCAGCGGCCGGATATCAACAGCCGTTACAACATGGGCGGCTGGCCGACTGTGGCGATCCTGGATGCGGACGGTCAGTTGATCGTCGGCGAGACCTATCTTCAGACCGGTCAGCTTCTCGATATGTTGTCGGTGGTACAGAAAAACCCTTCCGCAAAACGGTTCGAAGACCCACCGAAGCGCGAACCCACTGAACCCGTCAAAACATCTTCACCGGACGAATCGATCGTCCAGTCCGTGGTCGAACATCTCCTTCGACTCTTCGATCCCGAGTTCGGCGGTTTCGGCGGGCCGCCCAAATTCCCACAAACCTGGGCGCTTGAACTGGCCTTTCAGCTTCATCACCGCACCGGAAATCCGAAATGGCTCAAGATGGCGGTCCTCACGCTGGACAACATGCGCGAGAGCGGGCTGTATGACCGTATTGACGGCGGGTTTTTCCGATATTCCATTCGCGGCGATTGGGACAACCCCCATTATGAAAAACTTCTGGAAGTGAATGCGCGAATGCTCTCGCTTTATCTCGATGCCTATCGGTTGACGGGGCAGCTTCTCTATCGTTCGACCGCGCAAGGGGTGATCGACTATCTTTATACAACCTTGGCGGCCGAGGGAGTATGCTGGTTTTATGGAAGCCAGTCGGCCGATGAGGACTACTACACTCAATCGGAAGAGGAACGCCTGGGCGCCGAACCGCCCGCGCTGGACCGGACATTTTATATCGATTATAACGCGATGACGGCCTCGGCCCTTTTGACGGCCCATTCCGTTCTCGGGGATCTAAAATATCTGGATGCGGCGATGAAACTGATCGGCTATCTCTGGCAGCACGGCCGCCGGCCGGCGCAGGGGATGTTCCATTGCCAGGATCATAACGGTGACCCGTTGCTCGCAGGATATCTTTCGGATCAAGCCCGCATGATTACGGCGCTGATCGACGCCTTCGAGGCGACCGGGATAAAGCGATATCTCGATCAAGCGCTGGAGCTTTTGGAAATCATGGATCGCGACTTATGGGACGGCGGAGAGGGCGGCTATTGGGATCTTCCGGCCGGTCCCGGCCGTGAAGGAATTTTGAAAATCCGGATCAAGCCGTTTGCCGACAATGCGGTTGCGGCGATGACGCTGACGCGGTTGTTTCACCTGACCGGTCAGGACTGCTATCGAACGCGCGCCGGGTCCGTTTTATCCCATCTCTCGACGGTCTACAAACCCTACCAGCAGCATGCCGCGCCGTTTGCCCTTGCGCTGGAGCGGTTTCTCTTTCCTCCGCATTATACGGTGATCGTCGGAAAAAAAGGGGAGGCGCGGTGGAACGATTTGATTCGGGCGGCGCACCGGCTCAAGTCCCCCTGGAAAGTCGTGTTGCCGCTGGATACGGAAGAGGATACGGCCCGGGTAAAGTCTCTCGGTTACACGACATCCGCAGAACCTCTGGCGTATGTCTGTATCGGCACGAAATGTTTTAAACCGGTATCGCGGCCGGAGGATTTGATGGATCTAAAACCGCAGGGTTGATTCATCCATCGCGCCTACTTTGCCGGTTTGACGCAACGAAAACCTCCGTCATTCACGTAGCCCTCGGGAGACAGATAAAGACGGTAGCTTGCCCGGGAGTAATGGGCTTTGACCTCATTGTAAATCTTCGGAGGGAAATGGCCCAGTCCGCCGAAGGAGTCGCCCCGCAGGACTTTGAACCGCTCGCCGAAAGCATCCGATGTATAGGCGTTGCCCGCATAGGGCTTGTACCAGTCGGCCGTCCATTCCCAGACATTCCCGATCATGTCGTAGACGCCGTACGGACTCTTTCCATTTTCATAATGGCCCACCTCGGTCGTGTTGCCGACCTGGTTGTTCATGTTGGCCCGTGTCTCGTCAAACTCATTCCCCCACGGATATTTCAAACCGTCCGGTCCTCGCGCGGCCTTTTCCCATTCGGCCTCGGTCGGAAGACGCTTTCCGGCCCAGAGGCAGTAGGCATTGGCATCCTCCCAACCGACGGAGCTCACGGGATGGCGGTCCTTTCCGGAAGGGTATTGTCCGTTTTGCCAATCTATCGGGGGACGGCGGCCCGTATTTTGGGCGAATTTACTATAGTCGGCATTCGTGACCTCATACTTGTCGATAAAATAAAGCGGGAGATTGACACGATGGGCCGGATGCTCGTCCTCAAACCAGGGTTTCATTATTCCGTATTCGGAGGCTTTGTCCTGGGTGTCCTTCTCGTCCGTTCCCATGATGAAGTCACCGGCCGGCACGGCCACCATGCCCTCCGGCGGACGGGTGCAGGCCGACATGAAAAGCAGGGTGAAGATGAGTAGAAGAGTCGACGTCCTATCGTTCATGGATTTTTTGCGCATCGGAATCCGAATCCTTTGTTCCGGATCTCGGGGGCGAAGCGAGATCGATTGTAGCTGGGCGAGCTTAAGCCGCAGCCGTAGGAAAGACAGTCGTACCAGGAGCCGCCCCGTACGATCTTGTTTTTCTCCCCGTAGTGGGGATTAGACTCCATGTTGCGGGGGTAGGGCTTGTACCAGTTGGCTGTCCATTCATACACATTTCCGGCCATGTCGTACACCCCGTAGGGACTCTTGCCGTTTTCAAAACTGCCCACCGGCATCGTGTCCCCATCCTTGTTTAATGAAAGCCAGTACTGCGGCGAGTTCGCCTTTTTGGAATCAAAGGTATTGCCCCAGGGGAAGACCCGTCCATCCGTTCCCCGTGCCGCCTTCTCCCATTCCTCCTCGGTCGGGAGACGCTTTCCAGCCCAGTGACAGTATTCATTGGCATCATACCAGTCCACATAGACGACCGGGTGGTTGGCCTTCTCCGGTGGATAGGTGACGCCCGGGCCCGGCCCGCCCGATGGACGGGCCGACTGCCAGAGTTTCGGCGGACGATGGTTCGTCGCGTCCACAAAGGCCTTGTACTGTGCGTTGGTCACTTCATATTTGTCGATCTGGTAGGTGTCCAGATAGGCCTTGTGTTCCGGTTTTTCATCCGGATCTCCAGAACCTTCCTCCGAGGGCCGGCCGTTGTTTCCCACCGTGAATTCACCGGCCGGGATCGCGATCATGTCGTTCGGAGCGGCGTAGACGGCGCCCGGACGTTTGTCGGCCACGGGCATGTAGCCCTCATCCTCCGGTACGGAATGGCATTCGACGCATTCGGGTTTGGAATAATCCACTTTGGGCGGCCCGGCCACGGTGTGGCATTTTTGACAGGTCTCGTTTGGAAACAGGGACGGATCCATCGGCTGCCCCATCTCGCCGCGGCTGTTCATGGCCATAAGCAGCAGACCAGCTGAAATCACCGTCAGGCCTGTCGTCCGTTTCATCCCGTTCCGATTCATTTCGTTTCCATCCGCGTTTAAAATAAGTGATAGTTCAGCACGAGACCGAGGAGGACCAGCAGGCCGACCCCGACATTCGATTTAAACAGCGAAAAAGCGGCAGGACGGTCCGGGGAACGGTGGACGGCCCGGGCCTGTATGAGAAACGATCCCGTGGCTGCGGCGATCGAGACATAATAGACCGGTCCCAGGTGCGCTGTCAGGCCGAGCAGAATAAAAAAGAGGGAGGAGAGGCCGAACAGTATCCCGACGGCCGGTCCGGTCCTCCGTCCGAATAAAATGGCCGAGGACTTGACGCCGATTTTCAGGTCGTCCTCCCGGTCCATCAGCGCATAGATCGTGTCGTAGGCCGTGGCCCAGAAAAAATTGGCCATGAAGATCATGATCATCGGCGCTTCGACGGCGCCCCGCACCGCGACCCAGGCCATCACCGCCCCCCAGCCGAATGCGACGCCCATCACCATCTGGGGAAGGCGGGTGATCCGTTTTGAAAAGGGATAAGCGATCGCAATCCCAAGTCCGGCCAGGCTTAAATATTGCGCGGCCGCGTTGAGCTGAAGGACGAGCCCCAGCGCGACGATCAGGAGCAGTCCGAAAATCCCGGCCGCTTCGGTCACCGATATCCGGCCCGAGGGAATCGGGCGGGACCGGGTCCGCTCCACATGGCCGTCGAAATTCCGGTCGGCGATGTCATTCATGACGCAGCCGGCGCTTCGCATCACGAACGAGCCCAGGATGAAGACCGTCAAAAGTTTGCCGGACGGGGTTCCCTTGGCCGCGACGACCAGGGACCAGAGGGTCGGCATCAATAGGAGAAGCGTGCCGTATGGTTTTGTGAGACGCATGAGATCGATCATGGCTTGTATTTTGTTTTTGACCGCGGTAAACATCGATTTCATGATCGAAGCAGAGGACCGATAAACTGTTCCTGGATGAAGGCGATCCATTTCGATCGGAGGCCCATGCGGTATCGCCGCATCCAGACCGGTCCTGCAGCCGTCGCGTCCAGCGTCTTGATCAGCGAAGGATCATCGATGCGGGCGATTTCCAGCCGATCCCGCAGGACCGGCCGCCCGAATTCCTGGAGCAGCAGTCCCAGGGGTTTTTGACCACTCCGAAGGGCCTGCAGCAACGGCCGATCCAGTCCCTCAAGCAGTATCACGGAGGAAGCGCAGACCAGCCGTTGACGGTGGGCCGTCAGGCAAACCTCGCGGGCCAGCGCGCCGGTTCCCGGGTCGGCCGCAAGGAAGTCGGCCATGCCCGTATCGAGCTTGATCTCGTCCTGGCGCAACACCTCGACGCCGATCGGGCTCATCCACAGGGCCTGGAGCGATGTTGTGATGGTGCCGTCGGACGTCAGCAACAGACGTAAGACGGGAGCCATCCGTGCGGCGTCGGCGCTTTTTATAAATTCATCGGCCTTGATCCATCGGACGGACGACAGCCATGCATCGGGCAACGCGGATCCGGGTTGGACTAAACCGGCTGAAATATTGAAAGGCACGGGAATGATTTTACTGTAAACGATCCCGACTGTCAAGAAACCCGCCCGCCGTCCGGGCCGGGCGGTGACGGCAAAAAATACTTGACAAATTCTGTTTCAAATTATATAGTACGTCCCGTTTTCCTAGTCGAAGGGCGCCTTTCAAAAGATCTCACACAAGGAGGAGTTATGAAGTACTGGTTTGGAAGTTTTATGTTGTTTGTGATGGTCGTTTTAAGTTCGCATGCCGCGAATGCGGAAGTGGGTAAGGAGAATGACCCGTGTAAGACCCGCGTCCCTGCCGACCAGTTGGCCGCGGCCAAGGCCGAAAAGAATCCCCTTGAGGGAAATGCAGCCGCGATTGCGGCAGGGAAGGCCATTTTTGAAGGGAAGGGCACATGTTTTACATGCCACGGTTTAGGCGGACATGGTGACGGCGATGCCGGCAAGGTCCTCGATCCATCCCCGCGGAATTTTTCGAACGCGAAGTTCTGGGACTGCAAAACGAACGGAGAAATGCTCTGGATCCTCCGGAACGGCAGCCCGGGTACCGCGATGATCCCGGCCGTTTCGACCGGCATTATCACCGAAGATGAGGCCAAGCAGGTCAATGCGTATGAGAGGACTTTTAAAGGGAAGTAAATCGGTCCGCATCGATGAGATATGAAACAAAGAGGCCCCGCATGCCGGGGCCTCTTTGTTTGTCTGGAATTTGGGTTTGGATTCCAGTTTGTGCCGTCGGCCTGTTTAGTTTGGCCCTGTCGAGTTGCGGGCCGGAGATCCCGGAAGGAATGGTTTCGGTCTCCGGCGGGCCGTTCGTCATGGGGACCGATGAGGTCGGCCTGGAAAGCGTCGTGGAAGAATACGGCATTCCGAAACCCCTGCTCCTCGATGCGGCGCCGGCCCATCGGGTTAACCTCCCTCCCTTTTTCATTGACCGATATGAAGTGACGAACGCCGATTATTACCGGTTTCAGGCGGCGAACCGGTTTCCGATGCTTCCTCACTGGTCCAACGGCCAGCCGCGACCCGATCAGGACCGCTTGCCGGTGATCTATGTGAGTTGGTGGGAAGCCGATGCGTATTGTCGCTGGCTCGGCAAGCGCCTGCCGACGGAAGCCGAGTGGGAGAAGGCCGCCCGGGGCCGGGAAGGTTGGACTTATCCCTGGGGCGTTTTCTTTGACCCCCGCCGCGCCAATGTGGGCGGGCTCCAATCCGGACTGATGCCGGTGGGAAGTTTTCCGACGGGCCGCAGTCCCTACGGCGCCGATGATATGATCGGGAATGTCTGGGAATGGACGGCCGACTGGTACCGCGCGTATCCGGGCGCGTCATACACTTCGACCGAGTACGGGGAAACCTATCGCGTGGCCCGGGGAAATTCCTGGTCGGGTCTCGGTCATTTCCCCAAGAAAGTTCAAGACGAAATCCAGGCGTTGGAAGCCCGCGTAACGTACCGGTTGTACTTTCAGCCGTTGATGGCGCTTGAGGACGTCGGCTTCCGTTGCGCCAAAGATGGTGCGGGAAAAAACTGAACCCTCCGGTTGAGAAAAATAGCCATGCCGCGCCCTCCGCCGTTGACCCTTGAAGAGTTGAAGAATGATTACCGGATTAAAGCGGGCGTCATCCGGTCGCGCTTGAAGGAATTTGAGCGGCTTCATCAGGCCGGGGATGACGAGATTTTCAAGGAACTCTGTTTTTGCATCCTGGCGGCCAACTCCAGCGCCGAAATGGGGATGAAGAGCCTGGCCGCCATCGAAGATATCCTGCTGGAGGCCGATCTTCCCGCACTTCAGAACCGGCTGAGCCGGGGATTCCGGTACTGGCGGGTGCGGCCGTCCTATATCGTGCATACGCGGGATTACCTGAGACGGGAGTACGGCTTCAAACTTCGGGAACTCCTCCAATCTTTTCCGGACCCTGACGGCCGCCGGGCCTTCTTCGCCGGCAATAAAGAGATCAAGGGGATCGGATGGAAGGAGTCCAGTCATTTCCTGCGCAATATCGGCTACCGCGGCTACGCCATACTGGATAAACATATTCGAAACTGCCTGTGCGAGCTGGGCGTCATCCGGAAAAGCCGCAAGCCACTCTCGCCGGACCGGTACCGGCGGATCGAACGGGCGATGCGGGACTTCTCGGACCGGATCGGCATCGGGATGGATGAACTGGATTTGCTGCTATGGAGCCGGAAGACCGGCAAGATCCTTAAATAGTCGTTTGCATTATACCGCTACGTCGATGCTAAAACCGTCCGATTTTCTTGACAAATTACAGCCGCTGGTATAGAGTTGCACCGAGATCGTGCGGAGTCCGGTCCATGCGGAGTGATTCGTCCGAGGAGGAAGAGGATGCAGAAGCTCTGGCTCAAGTCGTACGAAGATACCGTTCCGGCCAGCATCGATTATCCCGGCATCCCGCTGCCTCAGCTTCTGTTTGAAACCGTCCAGCGATTTCCAAATTCACCCGCACTGATCTATTACGGCAGGACGATTACCTACCAGCAGCTCGATCGCCTGAGCAACCGCCTGGCGAACGCCCTGATTGAACTGGGCGTTCAGAAGGGCGATCGCGTGGCGATCATGCTTCCCAACCTTCCCCAATGCGTCATCGCCTACTTTGGCGCCTTGAAGGCCGGGGCGATCGTGGTCCAGACGAACCCGCTTTATGTCGAACGGGAACTGGAGCATCAGATCACTGATTCCGGCGCCGAGACGATCATCGCGCTGGATCTGTTCTATGAAAAGATCGCACGGATCCGGCACCGCGTCCCCCTCAAACACATCATCCTGACCGGCGCAGGGGATTATTTGCCGCTGATTCTTAAACTTCTCTATCCCATAAAACAGATGATGGAGGGACAACGGGTTCGGGTTCCCCATAAGCCGCCGATCCATGACTTCGTGAAACTGCTCAACCGGACCGAGGCCGTTCAGCCGATTGTTCCGGTCAAGCCGGAGGACACGGCGTTGTTGCAATATACGGGTGGAACGACGGGCGTGCCGAAGGGGGTCATGTTAAGCCACAACAACCTGGTGGCCAACGCCTATCAATGCCGGACTTGGATGCCCTCCCTCCGGGACGGCGAGGAAATATTTCTGGGCGTGATTCCGTTTTTTCATGTCTACGGTTTGAGCACCTGCATGAACCTCGGCATTCTGGTGGGCGGCTGTCTCGTCCTTCTGCCGCGGTTTAATACGGAGGATGTGCTGAAGACGATTGTCAAATACAAGGTCACCGTCTTCATGGGCGTCCAGGCGATGTACGTGGCGATCAACAATTATCCCCGTATCGGAAAATTCGATCTCTCGTCGATCCGGATCTGCATCAGCGGCGCCGGTCCGTTGCACGTCGAGGTTCAGGAGCGTTTTGAAGAGCTGACTGGCGGGAAGCTGGTCGAGGGATATGGTTTGAGCGAGGCCTCGCCCGTGACCCATTGCACGCCGATCTACGGCAAACGGAAGAAGGGCTGCATCGGTCTTCCGTTTCCGGATACGGATGTCAAGATCGTGGACCAGGAGACCGGTCAACGGGAGCTTCCGGTCGGAGAGATCGGCGAACTGGTCGTCCACGGGCCCCAGGTGATGAAGGGTTACTGGAAAAAAGAGGACGAAACGAAAAACGTACTGCGCGATGGATGGCTTTTTACCGGCGACATGGCCCGGGTGGATGAGGAGGGCTATTTCACGATCGTCGACCGGAAGAAGGACATGATCAAGACGCGCGGCGAGAACGTCTATCCCCGCGAGGTGGAGGAGGTCCTGTTCCGCCATCCGAAAATCAAGGACGCCGTGGTGGTCGGACTGCCGGACAGTTTCAGCGTCGAAGTGATCAAGGCCTATGTGGTTCTCAAAGACCGCGAGCACGCGACGGCCGAGGAGATCATCAACTACTGCGCCAAGGAACTGGCCAAGTTTAAAATCCCCAAATTCATTGAATTCCGCAAGGAGCTGCCCAAGACGATGGTCGGCAAGGTCTTGCGGCGGGTGCTCCTGGATGAGGAACTTCAAAAGAATGAAGAACTGAAAAAGAAGGGGTAGGGACCGGTTGTGAAAGAGGTCGTGATCGTGGACGGGGTGAGAACCCCGATAGGAAATTTCGGCGGGGCGATGAAGGACTTCACCTGCCAGCAGCTCGGCCAGCACGTGGTAAGGGAACTCCTCGTCCGCACGCGTCTGGATCCCGGCGGGGTCGACGAGGTGATCTTCGGCACCGTCGGACAGTACAGCGACGCGGCCAACCTGGCCCGGGTCGTATCCCTCATGGCCGGACTCCCGATACGCACGCCGGCCTATACGGTTCAACGGAACTGCGCCTCCGGTCTGCAGTCGGTCGTCAATGCCTTCCAGAACATCCAATGCGGCGACGCCGATATCCAGGTCGCGGGCGGAATCGAGAACATGAGCCGTGCGCCGTATATCAGCCGGGACATGCGTTGGGGCAAACGGCTTCGCCACGCCGAATTCATCGACGGACTATGGGAAGGTCTTACGGATGCCTTTTGCGGCCAGGTCATGGGCCGAACGGCCGAAAACCTGGCCGAGGAATTCAAGATCGGCCGCGAGGAGCAGGATGCCTTTTCGCTCGAGAGCCACCGTCGGGCCGTACAGGCCGCACGGGCGAACCGTTTCAAAGACGAGATATCGCCGGTGACGATGCCGAAGGGCGGGTCCCGAAAACGCCTGCCGCAGTCTGTCTTCACGGAGGACGAGGCCCTTGATCCGGATCTGGATCAGGCGAAGCTCGTCCAGTATCCTCCGATTTTCAAAGAAGGCGGAACCGTCACGGCCGGGAATGCCTGCCCGCTGAATGACGGTGCCGCGGCCGTGGTCGTAATGTCGGCCGAACGCGCGCGCGCGCTTCGACACGAGCCGTTGGGGTACGTGCGGTCGTATGCCTTTGTCGGCGTGGAGCCGGAGCGAATGGGAATCGGGCCGGCACTGGCGATTCCGAAGGCGCTTGAAAAAGCCGGGCTTAATCTTCGGGATATTCAGCTTTTCGAAATCAACGAGGCGTTTGCGGTCCAGTATCTGGCGGTCGAACGGGTCTTGAAACTAGACCGCGGGATCGTCAACGTGAACGGAGGGGCGATCGCGCTGGGCCATCCGGTCGGCATGACCGGCACGCGGCTGATCCTGACGCTGCTGCGCGAGATGAAACGTCGTGACTTGACGCTGGGCATGGCCAGCATGTGCGTGGGCGGCGGTCTCGGCGCGGCGATGGTGCTGGAACGGAAATGACCGCCGCGAGGAATCCATGAACGTCAAAAAAGCGGGCGTGATCGGCGCGGGAACGATGGGGGCGCAGATCGCTCAGGCGATCAGCCAGGCCGGTGTTCCGGTCGTCCTCATGGATATTCAAGAGGAGAATGTCCGGCTCGGCCTGGAGACTGTTCGGAAGATTTATCAATCCCGCGTTCAAAAGAGAAAGATGAAGGAGGCCGATGCCTCTCAGAAAACGGCCCTGGTGACCGGGGCGATGGATTACGAAGGGTTCGGCGAGATGGACATGGTGATTGAAGCGGTGTTTGAAGAGATGGATGAGAAACGAAAGGTTTTCTCGGCCCTCGACGCCGTCTGTCCCCCGCGGACGATCCTGGCCACCAACACGTCCTCGCTCTCGATTTCGGCCATGGCATCGGTGACCCGCCGGTCCAAACAGGTGATCGGAATGCATTTTTTCAATCCGGTCTACGCCATGAAATTGGTGGAGGTAATCCCCGGACTGGATACCTCTCCCCAGACCGTTTCGGATGTGGTTGCCTTTTCCGAACGGCTGGGAAAAACACCGATCCGGGTTCAGGAAGGCCCGGGGTTTGTGGTGAACCGGCTGCTCATGCCCTACCTGAACGAGGCCGCGCTCGCGTTGCAGGAAGGGGCGGCCTCGCCCAAGGAGATGGATGAAGCGATGAAGGCCTTCGGGATGCCGATGGGTCCGTTCACGTTGCTGGACATGATCGGCATCGACATTGCCGAGAAGGTTTCCCTGATTCTGTATGACGCCTTCGGCCCGCGGATGTCGATCGCCGCCGTCCTGTCTGAACTGGTCAGGGCAAAGCGTTTTGGAAAGAAGAGCGGCGAAGGCGTTTATCGCTATGATGGAGAAAAAGATGAACGGCTCGCCGGCATCCTCCAAAAAATTCGGAAGGAGACCGGAATCGTCGGCACGCAGTTTGCCCCGGAACGGCTGCTTCTTCTGATGATCAACGAGGCCGCGATCTGTCTGCAAGAGGGGGTGGCCACGGCCGGTGATCTGGATCTGGCGATGGTGACCGGCACCGGCTTCCCCCAGGAAAAGGGCGGGCCGCTTCATTACGCCGACCAGATCGGCTTGGATGTCGTTCTGTCCGAGCTCCAACGATATTCGGCCGAACTGGGGCCGCGTTTCTGGCCGGCCCCGATCCTCAAGCGGATGGTGGGCGCCGGTTACCTGGGACTGAAGTCCAAACGGGGATTTTTTAGCTATTAGGAGAGACCGTGGCCGACCGTTATGTCACCGTTTCGGAAGAAACGGGCGTGGCTGTTGTAACGATCAGCCATCCACCGGCCAATGCCTTAAGCCGCGCCGTGCTGGACGAACTGGATCGAATCATCGCGGATCTGGATCAAAATGATGCGGCCCGTGCGGTGGTGATCACCGGGGCCGGAAAAATGTTTGCGGCCGGCGCCGATATCAAAGAGATCACTGAAATCGAGTCCGGAAAAACGGGAGAGCGGCTTTCGGCGCGGGGCCAGGCCGTCATGAATCGGATCGAGCGGATGGGCAAGGTCGTGATCGCGGCCGTCAACGGACTGTTTTGCCTGGGCGGCGGGCTTGAACTTGCGATGGCCTGCCACATCCGCATTGCGGGCGACCGCCTGCGGCTGGGGCTGCCCGAGATCACGCTCGGAATCATGCCGGGCTTCGGGGGGACTCAACGGCTTCCGCAGCTTGCGGGACCGGCGAAGGCGCTGGAATTGATCCTGACGGGGGATCGGATCAAGGCGGCCGAGGCGTTGGAGATCGGGTTGGTGAACCGGGTCGTGCCGGATTCGGACGTCATCAAACAGGCCCGTGCCCTGGCCGTGAAGATCGCCGGGATGGGTCAGGTGGCGGTTCGTGCGGCGCTGACGGCGGTTCTGGAAGGCCGGCACCGGCCGCCTGCCCAGGGATTCGAATTGGAGTCGAGCCTGTTCGGTGCGCTCTGTGAAACGGCCGATATGAAAGAGGGACTGAAAGCCTTTCTGGAAAAACGACCGGCTAAATTTCGGAATTTGTGAGGATCACCTCAGAATGAATGAGACCAATCTGAATGACCCATTGGGTGCGGGCCGGGCCAATCCTCCATCGCGGGAGGGAAAGATGGCCCTGGTGCTGGCCGGTGGAGGATTCCCGGGATGGATGTACGAGATCGGCTGTCTGTCGGCGCTGGATGAATTCTTTGACGACGGCTTTTCGGTCACCGATTTCGATATCTTTGTCGGAACCAGCGCCGGCGCCGGCGTGGCGGCGCTGGTCGCCAACCAGGTGAAGCCGATCGAGATTTTCGATGCGATCCGGGAGAACAAGGACAGTCCGTATAATTTCAAGAGTAGCAACATCTACGGCGTTGGTTATCAGGAGACTTTTTATCTGCTCAAGAAACTGGTGAGATCGCTCATCCCCCTGTTGAGATACATGTGGCGGAATCGCAAATGGCTTTCGATCATCGACATGGCCCATCTGTTTGAAGAATACCTGCCGTCCGGGATACTCACGCTGCAGAATTTTGACGACTATCTCGGAGGGTTTCTGTCCCAACCCGGCTACACCAATGACTTTCGAAAATTGAAAAGAGAGCTGTACATTCCGGCGATTGATGTGGACCTGGGGCGGTACGATGTCTTCGGCGAGGGCGAGTTTGCCGACGTGCCGATCTCAAAGGCCGTCACGGCCTCCTCCGCCGTCCCGATCGTCTTCCAGCCGGTCCAGATCAAGGGCCGGGATTATATCGACGGCGGCGTCGGCCGGGTCGCCTACATGGACATCGCGATCAATCACGGCGCATCGCTGCTGTTCGTGATCAATCCGATCGTCCATATCGTCAACGACCGGTCCAAGGTCTGCATCCCGACCTTCTACGGCTCCTGCGGCGGTTTGAAGGACAAGGGAATGTCGTACATCTTCGATCAGGCCAACCGGATCAGCACGAACACCCGGATCTATCTCGGCTTGAAACGGTACCAGGCCGAGCATCCCACGAGAGACTTTCTCCTGCTCCAGCCCGATCCGTCCGACGCCCTGATGTTTTTCTACAATGTCATCAATCTGGCGGCGCGGCTGGAGATTCTAAATTATGGCTATGCCTCGACCGTGAATGTCTTGAAGACCCAGTTTTCGACCTATGAGAAATGTTTTGCGAAGCACGGCGTCAAGGTGACCTTGAAACGGTTTCGGTGATCTACCCGATCACCTTGGGCGGCCAGAGGACATAGAGCATCAGGTAGGTCGCGGAGCTGGTGACCAGCGCGATCACGAACAGCACCATCGTAAAGGTGCCGATGGCCCGGTGACGCCGCTCGCCGTCGGGGAACCACCGTTCAATCCCTTTCTCAATCAACAGGACGACCGCCACCAGCAGAAAGCCGGCAATATAGACGATGAGACGGGCGACGCTGTGCCACCGGATCAATCCGATGACGGCGAAGAGCGCAAACGCGCCGCCGAGAATTTTATAAAAGGCGCCCATGCTCATCGACAGGGGGCCGGCCTGAAGAACGCGCCGGCCCGATCGTTTGACGGCGACGCGGAAGCCCAGCACGATCATATAGACGGCGAGGACCAGCCCGATGCTTACCACCGTGATATGAATCGTCAGTATCGGCGTGAAGAGGTAGGTGTAAAGCCACGCCGGTCCGCCGAACCCTTCCTTCCCCTCCGTCGCCAGCGCCCCCAGCCCGCGCGCCAGATAGTAAAAAGTAAAATAAGCCAGCATGCTGACCATCGCTCCGAGGGTCAGTGCATGATGCCGGTCGCCCTGCCGTTTCACCGCCATGCTCCAGCCGATGAGAAACAGGATCGTGAAGGCCAGCGCCATCAGAAAGCTCAGATCCGCGCCCATCGTGCCGTGGGCCGGCAGAAATCCGGGTTTACCGAGCAGTTCCTTCATAGATCAAGTTCCTCGGGAGAAATAGGGACTTCTTGACGGTGTATTGTTCTTATAACATGACCTCCGGCCTCCGTCAAGCTTCTTACCTATCAGCGAGCACGGCGAACGAGAGGGGGAGGCTCCGTCCGGCTTCGCCGGTGGAGGGGGCGACGCGAGCCCCTATAAATTGACTCCCCGGATCGGCTATGGTAGCCTGAGTTTCAATGTCGGTGGAAAATAAATACTGCCTCTGTTGCGGCGAGAAGGTTCCCGTCAACACGATCACGCGGCACGGGAAGCTGGAGAAGACCTGCGTCTATTGCGGTTTCGTACTGGACGTTGCCATGGCGGACGAAGGTTCGACGGCCGACTGCATCGTCACGTCGGACGATGCGGAACTCACGCGCGATCTGCTCAAGGGGATGCTGCTGAACAAGAAGCTGGCTCAGTCCGTCGTCACGACCGGGAACGGCCAGGAGTTTATTGCGGCCTTTACGAAGCGGCTGGCCGCGAGCGAGCCCGTGAACCTGGTGATTCTGGATCTCGAAATGCCGGTCATGGACGGGATCACGGCGGCGCGCGTGATGCGCGCGGTCGAGGCAAAATACGGTCCGGCCAAGGTGCCGATTCTTTTTTTCTCGGCCCGGAAATGCGATGAGTCCCTGAAGCAGCAACTCTCCCTCTTCAGCCCCGCGAGCTACGTCAATAAGGGGAGCGATTCCGATCCGGCGAAATTGGTGGAACGGATCGATCAGCTGGTCGGCTATCTCCTGAACAAGCGGGAGACGTCCGCTTCCTAACCTGCCGTTTTTTCGTCACTCTTCCGCGGACTTGATTGACTTTTCCGTCGTCGCATGATAACGTCGGGCGGGCGAATCGGGAAATAAAATGAAACAAAAATCACACAGACCGGTCTTGCGCGGGCCGTCGTATCATCCCACGCTGGAAGAATTTACCCGCAAGTCCCGGCAGGGAAACCTGATCCCGGTCTACCGGGAGATTCTGGCCGACATGGAAACGCCCGTTTCGGCCTTTCTCAAAATCCGCGACGGGACGTACGGCTATCTTCTCGAAAGCGTCGAGGGCGGGGAAAAATGGGCGAGGTACTCCTTTCTGGGAAGCCGGCCGTCTCTCGTGATCCGGGGAACGAATGAGGAATTGCAGCTGATCCGCGGAACGCAGACGGATCGCATCAAGGTCAAGACGGATCCGCTGGAAACGCTCAAGACGATCATGGCCGATTACCGTCCGGTCGAGGTCGAGGGCCTGCCGCGGTTTTTCGGCGGGGCGGTGGGCTATCTCGGTTACGATCTGATCCGGAGCATCGAACGGCTTCCCGATCATCATCGCGGCCGACTCGATCTGCCGTTGATCCATTTGATGGTCACCGACACGCTCCTGATCTTCGACGCGGTTTCACAGAAGATCAAGGTGGTTTCGAACGCCCATCTGGCCGGCCGCGGTTCCGGCGGTCCGGACGGCGCCCGCCGGGCGTATCGGGAGGCGATCGGAAAAATCGAGGCGATCATCGCCCGTTTGAAGGACCCGATCCGGCGTCAAAAAAAATCGCCCGTTTCGGGGGGAAAGAACCCGGCGTTGAAGGTCGTTTCCAACATGACACGGCCGGAGTTTGAAACGATCGTGCGCCGGTCGAAGGACTACATTCGATCGGGCGATATATTCCAGGTCGTGCTGTCCCAGCGTTTTGAAACCGCGATGCGCTCCCGGCCGCTGGATGTTTACCGCGCCCTCCGGGTGATCAATCCGTCGCCGTATATGTACTATCTTAAGTTCGACGGCCTCGAACTGGTCGGCTCGTCGCCGGAGGTGCTCGTCCGCTGCGAAGACCGCAAGATTGAGCTGAGGCCGATCGCCGGAACCCGGCCGCGCGGCCGGACCGACGAGGAGGACCGGGAGCTGGAGCGTGAGCTTTTGTCCGATCAAAAGGAATGCGCGGAACATATCATGCTGGTGGATCTGGGACGAAACGACGTCGGCCGCGTCTCGGAAACCGGGCAGGTTCGGGTCGAGACCTTGATGGCGGTCGAGCGGTATTCGCACGTGATGCATCTCGTTTCACAGATCGAAGGACGGCTTCCGAAAAACAGGGATGTCTATGACGTGATGCGGGCCGCTTTTCCGGCCGGCACCGTTTCGGGCTCGCCCAAAATCCGGGCGATGGAGATCATTGAAGAACTGGAGCCGACCGGCCGCGGGCCGTACGCCGGCGCCGTGGGCTATTTTAGTTTTTCCGGAAACATGGACACCTGCATCAATATCCGGACGATCGTGATGAAGGACGGGCGGGCCTATATCCAGGCCGGCGCCGGGATCGTGGCCGACTCCGATCCCGGACGGGAGTATCAGGAGACGGTCAACAAGGCCAAGGCAATGCTGGCCGCGATCGAGATGGCCGAAAAAGGATTGGAGTAGCAACTAAACATGTTGCTTGTGATCGACAACTATGACTCGTTCACGTATAACCTGGTCCAGTATTTCGGCGAACTGAAACAGGATGTGCGGGTCCATCGCAACGACCGGATCACGCTGGATGAGATCGCGGAGCTCGGCCCGGACCGGATCGTGATCTCGCCCGGCCCCTGCACGCCCAAGGAAGCCGGCATCTCAATCGAATTGATCAAGCGGTTCGCCGGAAAATTGCCCATACTGGGTGTCTGCCTCGGCCACCAGTCGATCGGGGAGGCCTTCGGCGGCGAGGTGGTGCGGGCCCCTCGGTTGATGCACGGGAAGACCTCGATGATCCAGCATGACGGGAAGACGATCTTCAAGTTGCTTCCGAATCCGTTTGAGGCCACGCGCTATCATTCCCTGATCGTCAAGCGGGAGACGCTGCCGCCGGTCTTGAAAATTTCGGCCGAGACGCTGGAAGGCGAGATCATGGGACTGCGGCATCTGAATTATCCCGTTGAAGGCGTTCAGTTTCATCCGGAATCGATCCTGACCCGGGTCGGAATGGATCTTTTGAAAAATTTCCTGAAGCTGTAGGAGGGCATTCGATGAGTCCGGAACCCAAAGGAGATCTGCAGTTGCATTTGATGGAGCAGCTTGAGAAATACGGTTATATCACGGCCGGGCTCAGTTTTCTCCTCCTGGGTATGGTTGTTTTTATATACGGTTGGTACGAGTTCCTGATCGGTTTCAAGGAGAATATTCCAAGAGCTGTACTGGTCCTGATGAACGATCTCCTGCTGGTCGTGATCCTGTTGGAGCTATTTCGCACGATCATCAATTTCCTGAAGAGCCGGACGATCAGCCTGGAACCGTTTCTCCACGTCGGCATCATCGCCTCGGTGCGGCGGCTTCTGACGATCGGGGCCGAGATCACGCTTCAGATGGGGATCACTCCCGAGCGTTACAATCAGTACTTGATGGATGCGGTCGTCAATGTCGGCGTGATTCTGGTTTTGGTCTTTGCCCTGTTTCTTTACCGGGTCCGCGGCATGAAGGCGGAACATGTGATCTAGGGGTGATCGATGCTGTTGTCCCGTTTAAAACGTCTTCGGGTTCCGGCGGTTTTTTTGTTTGCGGTTTTTTTATCGGCATCGGCGCCGGATCCGATGCCGACGGTTCTGGCCGGCGGGCTGTCCGAAAAATCGGACGCGGGAGACATCTATAAACTCCATGTCGATGACCGCCGGCTGGCGCAACGGACACTCAATGACCTTGTCGATCTGTTGGGGGGCCGTGCGCGATCGATGATCATGAAGGGAAGCCGCCCGAAAACGATTCGTCTGTATGTCACTCTCCCTCCGGATCAGTCGGCCTACTTCTTGTCCAAGCTGTCTGGATTGGGTGAATTGACCGCGCCGTCGACCGATTTAAACCGGGAAGGGGGGCCCGGGGACCGTTCTGACCGCCTGATTTCGATCGATATCTTTGACCGTTAAAATTGCAGTCTTCCTTTCTTCCAGGGATACCATTTCCTGTCGAAATATGATACATTCTAATCTTCCAAAATCCGCACAGGATACAAGCCAATGATCAAGGAAGCAATCGCAAAAGTCGTGGATGAAATCAACCTGACCGAAGCCGAGGCCGAGGCCGCGATGCGGGAGATCATGGAGGGCCAGGCCACGCCGTCCCAGATTGCGGCCTACATCACGGCGCTCCGGATGAAGGGCGAGACGGTTGATGAAATCACCGGCTCGGCCCGCGTCATGCGCGAGAAAGCCGTCCGGATCCATGTGAACGACCCCTTCGTCGTGGATACCTGCGGCACCGGCGGAGACCGGATGAACACCTTCAATATCTCGACCACCACGGCTTTTGTCGTCGCCGGAGCCGGCATCACGGTGGCCAAGCACGGGAACCGTTCCGTCTCGAGCAGCTGCGGCAGCGCCGACGTGCTGAAGGCGCTGGGAGTCAAGATTGATTATCCCCCCGATAAAGTGGAGGAATGTCTGAACGCCATCGGGATCGGTTTTTTGTTCGCCCCGCTTTACCACGGCGCCATGAAACATGCCGTCGGGCCGCGCCAGGAGGTCGGAATACGGACGATCTTCAACATCCTCGGCCCGCTGACCAATCCGGCGCGGGCCTCGATCCAGGTCCTGGGTGTTTATGATCAGAATCTTTCCGATCTGCTGGCCCAGGTCCTGATGAATCTGGGCTCGCTCCATTGTTTTTGCGTCAGCGGTCTGGACGGGCTGGATGAGATCACGATCACGGCGAAATCCAAGATCTGCGAAGGCAAAGAGGGGAAGGTCAAATGCTACCATATCGAGCCGGCCGATTTTAATCTGCCGACGGCCCGTGTGAAGGATATCACGGGAGGGACGCCGGATCAAAACGCGCGGATCCTTCTGGACGTCCTGGGCGGTCAAAAGGGTCCGCGGCGCGATGTGGTTCTGCTCAATGCCGCGCCGGCACTCGTTGCGGCCGGGAAGGCGCGCTCGCTTCAAGACGGGATTCAGGCCGCGGGCGAATCGATCGACCGCGGCGCGGCGATGGAAAAATTGACCCGTCTTCGCGAGATGACGAGTCGGCCGTGACGGGTTTGAGATGACGTTTCTGGATGAGATACTGGCTTCGACGCGGGAGGCCGTCCGGTTCTCAAAGCTGAACCGACCGGCGGCCGATCTGAAGCGTCGGATTAAAGATCGCGAAACGCCGCGCGGTTTTGCCGCTTCGCTTTCAAAGGGCCTGGAGCTGAAGCTGATCGCGGAACTGAAACAGGCCTCGCCCTCACAGGGGCGGCTCCGTGAGCGATTCGATCCGGCCGGGATTGCGCGGATCTATGAAGAGGAAGGAGCAACGGCGATCTCGGTCCTGACGGAAGAACGTTTTTTCAAGGGTTCTTTGGAGGATTTGGGGCGGGTTCGAAAAGCCTCAACGCGGCCGCTGCTGCGAAAAGATTTTCTGATCGACGAATATCAGGTCTACGAGGCGCGGGCGTTTGATGCCGATGCGGTTTTGCTGATCGCGGCGATCCTGGACGACGGCCGTTTGAAAGACTTTCAGTCACTCGCCCGGGATCTCGGCATGGACAGCTTGGTCGAGGTTCATACCGAGGCCGAGGCCGACCGCGCGTTGCGGGCCGATGCGCGGCTGATCGGGATCAACAACCGCGATCTGGCGACCTTCAAAACCGATCTGGCCACGACGTTCCGTCTGGTCCGTGGAATTCCGGATGACCGGCTCGTGGTGAGCGAGAGCGGCATTTCTCAACGGAAGGATATCGATCGCCTCATGGAGGCCGAACTGGATGCCGTGCTGATCGGGGAAACCTTTATGAAGAGTTCCGATATACGAGCGAAAATTCGGGAGTTGTTTGGGAAAAAATAATGCGCGTTAAAATCTGCGGAATAACAAACGTCCACGACGCGCTGGCCGCGACCGATTACGGCGCCGATGCCCTCGGCTTCGTCTTGTACAAAAGCAGCCCCCGGTGTATTGATCTGAAGGTGGTAAAAAATATCATCTCGCAGCTTCCGCCGTTCGTCACGACGGTCGGCGTCTTTGCCGATGCGGACGAAAAGGAGGTTCTCTCAA
>JACQFA010000016.1 GCA_016200255.1 Nitrospirota bacterium
ACCGGACCGGCTGGAGCTCCATTTTCTGGAAACCGGACGGATCGGCCGGACGCAAAAAACCGAGCGGGATCTCGAGAAAACGGCCGAACTGATCCAAAAAGTCGCGGCAGGCGTCCGGGCCGGGGATTTCGCCGCGCGGCCGTCATACATGGCCTGCCGGTACTGCGCCTATCAGGAGATCTGTCCGTACACCCGTTTCGGAAAGGAGGCCTAATGCGCCGGAATGTTGTGCGCGCAACCGTCGTTCTTACCACCGCCCTTCTGGCGATCGGCTGCAGTTCCCATTCCCACTGGCAACGGCAGAAAGATGAGATCACCGGTCTTCAACAATCCCGAAGGGCTATCCCCTCGGTTGGAGGCTACCGGGATTTTCCCGGCGTCGTCCATGTCCATTCGCTTCTTTCTCATGACAGTAAGGGAACGATGGATGAGATTATTGAGGGGGCGAAACAAGCCGGTCTCGCGTTTGTGGTCATGACGGACCATCACAATCCAAGAATTTACCGTCAAGCCTTTGAAGGCTGGTTTGACGGCATTCTGGTGATCCGCGGCTCCGAGATCATCAAAAGCTGCGACGGACGCACCGGCGATACCTGCAACAGCCTGCTGGTCCTCGGCATTAAAGACTACATCGATCACAAGACGCTCACGATGCAGCAGATCATCGGAGCCGTGAAGCGACAGGGGGGGCTGGCCTTCGTGGCCCATCCGAAAGGTTTTAGAGACTGGGACGCGCCGGGCCTGGACGGGATGGAGATTTACGACATCCTGGACGACGCCGTGGATCATCCCTGGCGCTTTCCTAAATATTTTTTTGATATCGAATACTCGTTTCGTTCCTATCCGGAACAGGTCTTCCTGTCGATCGTCGACCGGCCGGATGAAAATCTCAAAAAATGGGACGAACTCTCGCAACAGAAACGGTGGGTGGGACTCGCGGGCAATGACGCGCACCAGAACATTCGGGTTCTGGGCCGGCGGATTGATCCTTACAGACTGAGCTTCCGGCTCGTCCGGACTCATATCCTCGTAAAGGAATTAAATGAGACGGAGGTACTGCATGCACTGGCCGTCGGCCATGCCTATGTGGCCTTCGATCTGATTTCGGATGCGACCGGATTTGGCTTTTGGGCCGAAGACGGCGCGTTTGAAGGAATCCAGGGCGACGAGATCAAGCTGAAGCAAGGACTGAAACTGAAGATCGAGAGCCCTGTGGCGGGATGGATTGAGTTGATACGAAACGGAACGGTGATCCGGACGGCCGAAGCGTCGAGCCTGACCCTTCCGGTTGAAGAAGCCGGCGCGTATCGGGTCCAGGTCTCGCTCAAGATCGGCGGGAGATGGCAGCCGTGGATTTTCTCAAACCCGATTTACGTCCGAGCCGATTAAATTATTTAACGACCCGGCGTTCAGCCTTCAGACGGCGCTTGCGGGCATCCTGCCGCTTGCGGCGTTTCTTGACGCTGGGCTTCTCGTAGGCCTGTTGGCGACGGAGTTCACGGAAAATCCCTTCCTTGGCCATCTTCCGCTTCAGAATCTTGATCGCCTTTTCAAGACCTTCCTGATAAACTTTGACTTCCATGAACCGACCTTTCAATAAGAAACAGTCTTAACCGGATTCATTGCCAAACGATATAAAGACCGCCGTCCATTGCTTAAAAACCGCCTGATCAATCAAGATGAAACTAAAAAGCCCTCAAAGAAACCGAAGTCATTTGGGGCCGTCCAATTAATCGTTCTCTGCATTTCCGATAAATCGGAAGTGCATATCATACGGCAGTTCGCATGACCTGTCAAGGAGTTTTAGCGGGGTCTTTTTTGTTGACAGAATAACAAGAAAAGATTACGTTAGCCGCAGGTTAGCGAACTGTTGCAGTCTTGACCAACCTTTGTTGCCCGTCAGAGCCGATCCGATTAACGATCACCCCAAAATATTTCGTTGCCTGGCGGCAGGAGTCCTCGCGGGGCTTTTCTGCTCGGGCTGTGCGATCAGCCTGCTGAGCGGGCCGAAGTTTGACCCGTCGCTCGACTGGAACGTGATCGCGACACCGCATTTTCGAGTTTACTTCCATCAGGGAGAGGAGGAATGGGCCCGGAAGACCGCACGGATTGCGGAAGAGGTTCATTCAAAACTCGCCCCGAAACTCGGCTGGGAACCGGCCGAGCCGACCCAGCTGGTCTTGATCGATAATGAGGACGCCACCTCCGGCTCCGCCACCCCGTTTCCCTACGATTCGATTTACATCTCCCTCACCCCACCTCCGGAAAACCCGGTGCCGTTTCTGATCGGATACGACGACTGGCTTCGCGATGTGATCACCCATGAGTACACGCATATCCTCCAGCTCGACATGAATACGGGCTTTCCGGCCTTGATGCGGACGATCTTCGGACGTCAGCCGATCCCCTTTTTGATCCTGAACAGCGCGATTCCGAATCTTCTTCAGCCGGACTGGCTGATTGAAGGACTGGCGGTTTATGAAGAGACGGCCGCCGGCGTCAGCGACCGGCGGGACAATGCCTACGCCGATATGCTGCTCCGGATGGCGATTTTAGAAAACCGGTTTCCAACACTGGATCAAGCCGGCGGACTGGATTCCTGGCCGGGACACCAGACCGAATATCTTGTCGGCGCCCGATTCTATGACTATATCGCCCGCCGGTTCGGCGAATCTGCACTCAAGGACCTGAGTCTCGAGTATAGCGGCAAGGTTTTTCCGTTTTTCGTGGGCACGACAGGACGGCAGATTTTAGGACAATCCTACGACAGTCTTTGGGAAAATTGGAAGGCCGAGCTTGAAAAGAAATTCCGAGAACAAGAAGAAGGGCTAAAAAAACAGGGGCTCACGCCGACCGTCCCGATCACCCATCGCGGAGATTACAATCTCGGACCCCGTGTGAGTCCGGACGGCCGCCGCGCTGTTTACACGACTCTGAACCCCCATGAATATCCGGCATTGAGACTCGTGGATATGGATAACGGCAGCGATCATTCTCTCACGCAACGGAACATGGGCTATACGGCCTCCTGGTCGCCCGATGGCAAGAGACTGGCCTTCTCTCAATTGGAGGTATACCGGAATTCTTCCGAATACAGCGATCTGTAC